>PUOG01000128.1 GCA_003552745.1 Spirochaetaceae bacterium | reverse complement strand
GGCAGGAAGTATTCGTCGGGGTGTCGGCTGAGTCGCCCGACGTGTACGTGAGACTTGCCGACGAGAATCGCGTGTACCGCAATCGTGACCGCATCTCGTTCTACCTCGATCAGAGACCGGTATACTGGGCCGAGTTGCGTCTGCTCGCGGATGCAGCGCCGTTGGACGACATCGAACGGATGACGTTTACGGAGGTCGACGGGCCGAAGCACGTAAGGATTGTGCGTAGTAGTGACGCTCGGCTTCGCTTCGAGAGAGAGGGACAGGTTGAGCCCGATTATGCAGCGAACGAGGAGCTTCTCCGACGAGTGCTTTCGCTTGAAGGTGCCGGATTCACCGACGAAGCGATCTCCGATCCGCGGTGGTTGATAGAGGTGGAGCTCGAGGATGGACGCACTATCGAGGCATCGGTCGGGCGACAGTACGGAGGTAGCTATCCTGCCGAGATTTCACACGGAGAAGAGCACGTCACCGGCATTCCCCGGCCTCCAATCGCTCTCAGGGCCGATCTCTTTGAAGCGGTTCTCGAACGGATGCGCGATTGAAGTAGTGCCCGGATGCTCGATCTTCCGCTACGCCTCGAGCTTCGATGCGATATACCGCCTATATCGGTCCGGATCGGGTTGGAAGCCTACGATATTCGATTTCGAGTCGGCTTTTTCGAGCGCCGTGAACGCCTCGTTGATAATGCGCTCAGCCTCGACCAGCCGACCATTGCGGCTCGAGGCACCTACTCGGGCGTGAAAGGCGCCGAGATCGTGTCGACGAAGCAGCGTCCACATTCGCTCGGCCTTTCGCAGAGCCGCGTCGAGCTCATAGCCGGGAAGCACGGCACATGCGGTTCCATCGGCATACTCGAACACGAGATCCTCGAAAGGAAAGTGCTCGAGGACGAGCGTACCGAGCAATTTCTCGTCGATGTGGCGGCCGTTGTTGTCTGTGATCCGTACAAAGAGCAGCGATAGATTCAGATCGTTCTCCGCGGCGCGTTCGAGCTCGCGCGCCAGGCGCCGTTCGAGGTGTGTCGCATAGCTCAAGCCGGAGGCGGGAGAAACAAGTGGCGGCTGTTGTGTCGACTGGGCGACGGACGCGCTCGCGTGAGCGTCATGTTTGTTTTCGCGCCCACTCGTATCACTCACGGTGGAGCGTTTATCATCGTGGTGAGTGTCCGTTTTCGGCGAATCGTTCGACTCGATCGATGCGGGCGGCCTCAGCGACGCAATGAGCGCTACCAGGACGAGCAGGGCAAACGCAAGTACGGCCAGCAATCCGTCGCGGAGGAACTGGAACACGACGTTGCGGCTCAATACCGTATATACCGTCGAAATCGTAATGCGGTTTCCGTCCGGAGTAACGATGTTCCGATCGTATGAACGCTCCCACGGCGGCGTTGTTTCCAGGCGAAAGCCGGCCTCGAGTGCATCGAGATCGTGCGGAAGCCTGTGCCGAAAACGGGACCACGCATAGTCGATCCGTCCCGGTCCCTCGGCGACAACAAGAGTGACAAGTCGTTCATCCTGCCTCACTTCCGGGCCAATCGCGGAAGCGAACTCTTCCGGGGCGTCCCTGTCGAGCTTCTCTGAGTGCTCCCGTGTGAGCGTGACGATTCGGGCGAAGTGACGCTCGGCGGTCGAAGAGCCGGAATCGGCCGCGTCCCAGATGCGAAGGGCGATCAACAGCGGGATGCCGACGAAAACCACGATGCTTACCAGAATGAGCGTAATGCGTGCGGTTTTTCCCATTACATTTCAGTATATGCGAAAACTACCCCGGTATGCCACGTTGCAGAACGGTTGTGGCAATCGTGACGAAGCGATCCCGGGCCTGATCAAGGGCAATATGCCATGACGGTGCCTTTGTCGCGAGTGCAGCAGGAATCAGCGCCGCAACGAGGCCGCTTTCCGTGCTATCGAGTGATGCCCAGTACTCCCCGGCGGTTAACGGCGATTCGGCGATATGCAGTCGCATCATGCGACTCCGTACGTCGGCGATCCTCTCGAGGCAACGATGCTTCGAGAGCTCGTAGTCCCCCTGCACAATTCTGTCCTCCTCATGCGTCGTTTGGCAATCAAAAGCCGAACGCTCCTGTCGATTCTCAGCGTCGTCGGGGAAGATTACACGTATCGAGGGGTGAAGATTCGAGGCAATCGATCGCATGCGGTCGTAAGAGTGCGTGAGACCGGGTGTGCGAACGACTCCGTACTGGTCGCGATCTGCCTCAGGCGAACGAAACGCGAGGCGAAAATGGAGCGTATCGATCGAGTTCACTCTCGTCGCCGACGACTCGAACAGTGAGGTGACGTAGGTGCCACGAGCGTATGTTTGAGCGGCAGGATATCCATAATCGGTTCCGCGGAGTACTATTTCCGAGGCTCCGTTCGCGGCAGCGATTTCGACGGAGACTTCGGAAACGTCGCCCCCGCGAACGATTGTAGTGAGGTGAGCGAGTTGCTCGTCGAAAAGCGATACCAGCGGATGCCGGTTGCGAACGGCGAACACCGTAGAAGCCGATCTCCAGAGAATGGGAGCGGCGCCGACGTCCAGTAACCACTTGCCGGATTGCCCGCCGCACAGCAGGTGGTGAAATGTGTACGGTGACGGATCTACCGATACTGCGAACCTCGCCGTACGGCCGCCGCGACGGAGCGCCGGCCATGCGGTGTCAGTTGCGACGATGTCGGTACCATTATCATCGTCGACATCGGTTTGGCCCAGCCAGCGTTCGAGTCCCGGACCCGCACCTGCGACTGTTACTCTCGAGCTGAGTCGCGGTGGGGGCGGTGTCACCGACGCTGCCGGAAGATTCAACAAGATGTTGCGCATCCAGAGTAATCCGAAGCGTCTCTGCGCCGTGACATCTTCGGCGATGATCTCTCGTGCTCGCGAGATCGATGCCGTCGCGGTTGCGTAAAGCCGCGCAAACGCACGTGAGACGCCGGCCGGTGCGAGCAGCGACAAGCCGGTGCAGAACAGCGGGACAAAACCGGAGACGATCCCCGAAAGCACGCGGTCGCGCCCGGCACCATCGACTATCCGTATATACGGTGTGCTTACGAGTCCACTCAGATCGATTCGCCGAAGTGTGACCGCCAGCGTCTCCGGCGATTCCGGCAGGACGACGATCGGCATCGAATGCCGTCGAGCGATGAGTGTACGAAGATGATATCCGCCGGCCAACGCGAGAGCAACCACCGTCTCGCCGTCGTTGATCGTCGAACACGCGCGTTCCGCCTCACGTGCGGGTGAATAGCGCGAATGCAGCCAGATCTCGCGGTTCCCGGCGTTAACCACCGGCACCGGCGATCCGTCGCGAGCGGTGCCGATGTATGTTTCCGCTGCCGGTTGCGCTTGGCGAACGGCGAGCGCGAGATCCGGGGCGCCGGTGTCCGCAAGTGCCTCACAGTTGCGACTGAGGCGGACCGATTCATCTCCGGACATCTGTATTCGTCCTCCGAAGCGCCAGCAGCCGTTCATCGATACTGTTCGGTTTCGCTTCGCATCCCAACCACCGCGCCAACTCCCGAGCAAGGTCGGTCAGATGCCCTCCGACCATCAGCTCGCTTCGCCATCGCTCGATCACGCGCGTGCCGCCGAGACGCACGCCTGCGGATGTTGTATCTCCAGCATGACCTTCACCTGCTGGACCGGTTGCGCCTTCCGGGTAGTTTTCGTGCGATAGTACGCGTGTCATCTCATCGGGCGTGGTCGTTCGCAGCCCGGTATCGACGGAAGTGGGAGCGAGTCGCGCTACGCGCGAGAGACCCGCACGATTGTCGCGAAACCAGCTCGCGTATGTCTCCATGTTACCCGCGTGACGTTCACGGTCCGGACCGCGGGTCATGTCGGCGGTGCGCTCGAATCGCAGGTGGTGTTCGGGTGCGAAGCGCGAGGAACAGGAGACGAGATAACCGTCGAACGCGTGAGGCCGTGCGTGCACGAGCAGATCATCGCTCGCAAGATCGAGTCCGGCCACGTAGCACGGTCCGTCTGAGACCAGGCACGAGAGACGGATGGCTGTAGTACTGACGCTTCCTGCCTCCGGTATGACGGGAACCGCATCGACTTCACGGAGCGCAACAGACTCCGCGTGACTGTTACCACTGAGGATCCGAAAACGCTGCGGCGAACCGGAGACTTTCGCGTGGGGTGGCGGTGCTGCCGTGAGCGGCATACAGAGCGCCGCGTTGCACCCGCCGAAGAAGTGATATGTGCTGTAGTAACCTGCGTCGCTGTGAACGACGAGATCGGCACAGAGATTCCACTCGCGAAGCGCGAGCTCGGCCGAAGCGACAGCAACGAGTACCGGACGACGGCGGAGCGAACGGAGTCGCGGAAGAAGTGCGCCCAAGGAAGGCCCGGGACATACAACGAGCACGGTGCGGTCGCCGAAGGAGGGCAGTGATGGGACGAACACGAGACGATCGGCATTGCGGAGGATGTTCCGTATCCAGAGGGAGCCCCATCTCGAGATCGTCGCAGAGTCCGCGACCAGTCGGCGCAGTGCCCCTGCTACACGTTCCGCGACGATACGATATGTTTGCGAAAACGCCATGGTTGCCGGCGGCCATTCGACGACATCGAGCCTGTTGATCTCTTCGGGGCTCAGGTGTTCGGCGACGAAACCGGCCGGATCGCAACCATCCTCCGGCACGCACACCGCATCCGCGGAAGAAGTACCATGACGCGAGAGCTCGCCGTGCAGGTGGATCGAGAGAATGCGACGAGCCGGGAAGCGAGCGCGAGCACTGCGTTCTAGGTGACCGAGCCCGTCACTGACGATCAGCAGCGGGGCATCGGTGTCAGGGTTATGATCGGTCAGTGTGGTGCGAAGAAAACGCTCGATTTCACGCATCGGATTGTAGCGCGAGTAGATATATCGCCCGTCGACGCGGGCGATCGTGGTACCGTCGTGACTTCTGAACAGTTCGACGCAACGTTCGCTCACGGCGTATCGAAGAGCTCCCGGAATATCTTGTCGATAGACGAATGGGTGGTAGGGTAGCAGAACAGTGTGCACGGAATCCGGTCGTCCTGTCTCAATTCGGGGAACATTCCATTCACGCGGCGATTAAGCGCTTCGACAATCAACTCACCGGTCTCTCCGTACGGCATGCGGGCAGCGCAATGCACTTCTCCTCGCTCCGTTATGCAGACGTCACCGGCTCCACCGAGCAACGACGCTATCACCGCACGCACGTCCAGCTTCGCTCGCTGCGAATCGTAGAGGCGCGAACGCTCGAGAATCGTGCGGGCAATCGACGCCGAGTCGGCACGGATCAACACCAGCGAACATTCGGACGGTTCCAGGTCTTCGGCGAGATAGCGTGCCGATCGTCGAAAGTCGACCGGATCGAGCCGAAGCGGTTCGTACATGCGATCGAGCGTCCACTCGCGCGACCGAACTAGCACACGCCCGATCGGTTCGGATATGGCGGTAAGGAGCATCTCGCGATTCGCAGCCTCCATTGCGGCGATCTCTGTATCGAGTAGAATGAGCAGGCCGGCGAGGCGAGAGCGGTAGTGAAGGCGAGCGAGGTATGCATATTCCATTCTCGATGCCTCGCGAAACGAGAGATGCGGCATGAGCGGCTCGCGTTTGTGCGCGTGAAGAGTCGTTACGAAACCCGGAACAAGGGTTCGGACCTGATCGTAGGAGAGTGTGAGGCGATAACGCGTGGTGGGATCGAGACCAACATGTGCCCACGGCTTGAATGTGTTATCCGAGCCGTCGCGAATCAATAGCACACCACGCTTGATCCCAAGCCTGCGCTGCAGCAGCTCGAGGACAGCCGCAGGGGCACTCAAGCCGGTGTTTAGTTGTTCGATGGCGGCCAACACGCGCTGAAGGACTTTCGAACCGTCGGATGTCCCGACAGGAACTATCTGGTCACTGTGCAGCTTCCGCGGAGCGTGTTTACCGCCGCTCGTCGAGTCGAGCACACGGTTCATCAGCCCCATGACTACGGCTCCAGTCCAAGTTCCTCGAAGAGTCGCTTATAGACCTCGAAATGTTCGGAGTGGGCAAACTCCCGTATTTTTTCCTCGGGAAGAGATTCGAGAAGCTGATCCATATAGCTGAGCACGGATTTGATCTCTTCCTTAAGGTTCTCTGGAAGCTCGTCAGTCGCGCCGCCGGACCTCGTCTCGGTTGTGACGGTTTCTTCGGGAGTATCTTGAATCTGAACGGCCGAGCTTCCGGTTCCCTCTTGCGACTCGCTCGAGTGCACGGTCTCATCCGAATCGAGCGTGTCCTGCTGCGATTCGCTAACAACCGAGGGTTCTTCGTCGTCGAGCGCATCGATATCAGCGAGCTCGGAGTCGATATCCATATTCGCGAGGACATCGACCTCATCGTCGCTTGCGCCGAAGATGTCGGCTTCGGCGTTGCCGGTGTCGGGCGCCTCCGCCCCTATCGCCGAAGAGTCGTTCTGATCGACTTCAGGATGATCATCGAACACGAATGCTTCGTCTTCGAAATGAGCTCCCTCCTCCGTCGTTGTCTCGGTTGCATCTGTCTCGAACGTATCGTCGGAGAACGAGTAGTCATCGCTTTCGACCGTCGATAGATCGAGGTCAAGGTCGCCGTCATCGAGATCTGTCGGTTCGCCTACCTCTTCGGTGAATTCGGCGGTATTCAGGATGTTGTCGAGCTCGTCACCGGTGAGAGCTATGGTCTCGTCGTCTTCTTCGTCGAAGAAGCCACCCTCCGACTCTTCTGCGAGGTTGATCTCTGTATCCGGAGCCTCCGGTTCGAAAACGAGCCCTTCCTCTCCGAGTCCACCGTCTTCGGCGATGGGTTCGCTGTCTTCGACGGGGAGATCAGCGGTGTAGGAGGTTGCCCCCGCAGCCGCCGGCTGTGTATTCGAGTCGGACGATCTGCCACCTCGCAGTACGGCGAGCTCACTACGCAACGCTGCAAGCTCCGATTTTATGTCGGTCAGTTCTCCTTGAATGCGGTCGAAAGCCTCTTTCGAGTACGCGCCCCTGCCGTCTTCCGGTGAAATCGGTTCACTCATTTCGTCAGCAACGGCAGACACATCGTCGAAGTTGCCCGCAACATCGGCTGCCTCGAGCTCGATTTCGGTTACCGGACCGGTGTCGGCTCCGGGCGCCGACGGCTCTTGCCACGTTTCGTCAATCTCTTCGGCATTGACGTGATCCGAAGACTCGCTACCGGCGGCATCCTGCGAGGAAAAGCCGTGCGTTTCGAGTAACTGGTCGTCGTCGAGGGAGAGGTCGTCACTGTCGTCGAGTTCGAGATCGGGTAGCTCTTCGTCGCTGTCGGCGAAGCGGAACTCGAGCTCATCATCCGAGGGTTCGACCTCCGAGGGTTCGACCTCCGCAGGTGGGACTTCGGTCTGTTCGAACGCCGGCGTATCGATATCGTCGTCGGCGCTTTCCAGGTCTGCGAGCAATGCTTCCTCTTCTTCAGAGAGGTCGGCGATTTCATCGGCATCTGGTATGCCGATAGAATCGATAGGCGGAGAGTCATCGTCGCTTGATTCGGCTTCGAGTTCCTCGAATATCTCCTGGTACTCTTCGCTCTCGGTCAGAGTGTCTGAATCGCCGTTATCCGTGCCGGCGGCCGACGAGTCTACATCGGCTGCGTTCCCGGCGGGTGTATGGGTAGTCTCGGTTCCCGAGGCGGTCGTGAGTTCGTCTTCGTCGCTTATTTCCAGATCGAATATGCTGTCGGAGTCGTCTTCTTCGCTTTCGGAAACGTCTTCCGGGCCGGACTTCACCCATACTCCGTAGTAGTCGAATTCCTCGTTCCCTCCGGAACCCGAAAGCGTGTTCGCATTGTGCCGATTGGTTTCCTTTTCTTCGTCTGCCGCCATGCAGAACATCTCCTATGTGTAGATATCGGCACAAGTCGCGCCAGCATGATTGCAAGTTAGAGACTACGACGCCGGCATCCCGGTGTCAAGAACGGTTAAAGATAGCCGGTGACGCTGCCGTTATCCGGGGATAGAGATGTACTCGAAACACTTCCTGATTGCCGTAGCAAGCGGACTTGTCGTGTATCTGATCCTCGCTTTCTTCTTCGGTCCGTCCGGCATTAATCGTTATGCGGCGCGCATACACTACTTAAACGAAATCCAGCGTAATGTCGAGGACCTTGAACGGCGGGGTGAGGAGTTGGCGACTGAAATGGAGGCGCTTCGCACGAGTTCCGATCTGCTCAGGCTTTATGCTCGGTCGCTCGGGTACTACAGAACTGACGAGTATCGGCTGGTTCTAAGCACAATACCTGATCTCTCGGAACCACCGAGTCCCGGCCGCCTCATCCTGAGATCGTTCGCGTACGCCGATCCCCGTCCGGCGCTGCGGGTAGCTGCTTTGGTCATTGCGGGTGGTCTCTTTGCCCTGCAAACGGCTCTCGGCGGACCGAATGCCGGGTACCGAACCACGGCCAAGCAGTCATCGAACGAGAACGCGAACGAAAAAGGTGCGGGTCGAACGTCATCCGTGCGCGGAAGCTCGTCGAAGCCGCGGGATCCGCGCCTATCCTATTCTCGCCGTGTCCAGACCGCTTCGCGGGAGTAGGTGTTGTCGGCCCACACTACACGCCCCCGGCTGATCTGGAAGAAGGTGGTGTCCTTAATGCCGTGGAGCGTTGTTCCGTTTTCCGAAAGGGTGAACTCCCATTGCACCGGGCGGGCGATGTCTACCATTTGTACGGCAACCGTGTAAGGGAATGACGACATGTACATTCTCGGGGCGTTCGGTTCATCCTGGACGGCCCGTACAACCTTGCCGTCGATCATGATCCTCAACTGCATCGTGCCTACACCATTCAGGCTGGCCACCGCAGTGCCGTCGGAGAACACTTCCACCGTCGTCAGCCCCTGATCACCGGACCACTCTCCGACGAGATCTTCGAGTGCGATTTCCTCTCGAACGGTTACGTCGGCGTCAGCGACCGGTGGCGCCGCGCGAGTCTCATCGGTGATCGACGGGATCGCCGGGCCGACCGCTCCGGCGACGATGTCTACAACCGTACCGAGAGCGCTCTGAATCGAGTCGAACGGAGCATTGAACACAGCGAGAAGCGCGTCGTCTTCGACACGGACGCTTCGCAGTTCGATCGTAATCGAGTCGGCATTGCGGTCGATCTTTCCTCCAACTACTGCATACGCACTTACATGCTTTGAGAGTGACGCCGGCACGGTGTCGTCTAGAGATTCACCGATGAGAAGTTCGAGAATCTCCTCGCGGTTAGACGGAATGGTAATACTGAAACCTTCACTGTCGGCGATCTCGACGAGCTCAGAGGTGATCCGGTTCTCGAGAACCCTGATTTCGGCAGTGGTGAAATGCTCGGCGCCGTCGTAGACACCGACGAACGCGAAAACCGGTCGAACTCCGTTCGAAGCGTGCGCGGCGACAGTCACGAGGAATAAAAGCAGATAAACGGCGATGGCACGTCGCCCCATATTCGCTATTGTACTCCGGAACCGCCGAAGATTAAATGCCTGGATTCGAGGTAGTAACGCTTATCCTCGGCACGGCCGAGCGAAAACGCTTTTCTCGGCAGCGCCCCGTTCTCGATTACCGTCGGCAATAGTTGGTCCCGGTTGAGCGGCGGCAAGACGAAGACCATCTCCCCACGTTCGGTCGCCGCACGCACCGCCTCCGACCCATGAATGTAGTCAATCTTCTCCGCATCGAGCTCGGCGATTACCTCGTCTACCTGCGCGACGACCAGCGTTGCATCATCCTCGCTGCGAAATTCGACGATGGTGTCGGGAGTGTGTAAGGCGACAGTCAGAGCGTCATCGCGATTATCGGCTTCCCCTGCCTGGCGTCGAAATCCGTTCGATTCAAGTGCGGACATCGCACTCTGTGAATCGGCTCCGGAGATCGTCCGGTGGATCGGATGAAACGGCAAACCGGCGCCTCGCAGATTCACCAGCTCTACGAGTGCGAAACGGGCAGGGTGATCGGAGGAAGCACCTCCCTGTTTGATCTGCTCCCAGTACCTGCGTGCCGCGGCGAGACTGTGATTTCCGTCTCCGACCGGGAAAAGAATTACCTCGTCGGTGCCGTAGCGCCTGGAGAAGCGATTCGGATCTGCGAGAGACTCCAACGCCTCGGTCACCTGAACGACAGCGTCTTCCTCCGAGACGAGATACCCGCTCACATGCCCGCCGTCGAACATGAGCGGCGTGTTGTAGAGTTCGCGGAAAAGATCCCGGCGCCCGATCAGCGGTTCGATAAGAGTTTCCTCGGGATCATCGACGAGCACGAGGATGTGAGGAAACTCAAGCGGAGCACCGTTGCGAATACGCATTCTCGGTGGAATACGTTCAACGATCGTTGCCTCGGTTGCGCGAATCGGAGTGCGCGACTCAGGCCGGTAATCGTATTGCTCCAGATCAAGCGATACCATCAGCCCGTCGCGAACGGTGCCGTTGGACAGCGTTCGTCGGACGAGCACAAAGCCTTCGCCGGCATTCCGGAGTGTTCCGTCTTCGATGTAGCTCTGCATCGTCCGATGGGCGGAGTTGATGTGTTCGTCGACACTGCCGGTCTCGAGATATGCCTCCGGGAGAATGCAGCGCAAGGTCGACGGCGCATCGCCGACGAACTGCTCGACCTCCCGCCAATACTCCGGGGCCGAAGTGTGTTGATCGCAGGCGAGGACCGCCCACTTCTCGAGGTCGACGCCCGGTGCCGGTATGAGTGTGTCAGGAACTTGTACGGCCACTCTTTCCAGTCGGTCGGAAATGCTCTTGTCTACTCCCATAGCGTGCCGGAAGTCTATACGCTTTAAGCGCCGACGAATAGTCCGATTCGCATTTCGTCGGCGCGAAGGCCCCCGTGTGCTCCGACCATCGTCAGCGGCTTCTCGCCGGGAGGCACGTAATCGAGCATAGCGGGTTCGGTGGCGATTCCGACGAACGTTCCGATGCGACGGCGCATCGCGTCGCTGAACGGGGCCGGTCCGAAAAGCTCTATCTCTTCGGCGCGCTCGCTGTCGAGCAGCACGAACGAGGAGCCGGCGTCGCTCGCCTCGAAGGCGTCGACGAACTCAGTCTCAAGACCTGATTTGACGTGGAAAAGTGGAACGGTCGCTTCGCCGCTCGGTGGATAGTCGAGATAGCGCATGAGCTCACTTTCACGGTCGATGACCGTGTGCCGCCGATGGTCAACCACGACCTGCCCATGATCGGCGGTCACGACGAGACGTGCATCACGCGGAAGCTCTCCGTCGAGACGGCGGAGAAAGCGGTCGATCCGCTGTATCGCCGCACAGACCTCCGTCGAATAGTAGCCGTAGCGGTGACTCAACGCATCCACCTTGCTCAAGTAGACGTGGCTGAAGGTGGGCCGACCTTCGCTCGACGCGACGAAGTCGACGATTGCCCGGGCGAGCTCTTCGAGCGAGCCGAACGCATCGACCGGCCGGCGTCCTCGTATCCAGGTGGTGAACGAACCGTCGGCTATATCGGCGGGTACGAAGGTGCGCACCTCACGGCTAAGAGAGTCGAGCATTGGCGGGTGCGCTACGAGATCGGCGTACTCGATCCCGGTGTTCGCCTGCGGTTCGCCCGTTTCGCGATCAACGAACGGCAGCGGCAGAACTACTCGCTCATACTCCGGCAGACATGTCCACCATCCGGTGATGCCGTTGTCCGCCGGCCATCGTCCGGTCGCCGTCGAAGTAAGCACCACCGCGGTTGTCGAGGGAAAGAGCGAACGGATTTCGCAGGCGTAGCTTTGCTCGAGGAAGCCGCCGCTGGGGAAGTGCACGGCGGTGTTCAACCCCATCCCGTCGACGAGCGCGAACACGATATGCTGCGGTGCGCCGACGAAGCCTGCGATCCGATGCTCGCTTTCGCGCGCCGGCGGAAGATGTGGTGTGCCGCTTACTCGATACAAGTATCGGACAAGGTCGAGGTAACTGGGGTGATGGGGTGAAAGGGGGTGTAGGAGCTCGCCACTCTCGAATAGCGCGACCGGGTCCGTCGAGCGGTCAGGCCTGGAACCGGAGTCACCCACCCGGCCACTCACCGTGGACCTCCGCGATTCAGTCGATACACCACCATCTCCCGTTCACGGGAGTTGGCATGCAGGAAGGTGAGCATCTCATGTTGCACGGAAGAAAAGTACTCCCGTTCGAGGTAGGCTGCCGCGAACCCGACGTAACGGTAGTGCCACGGCTCGTAATTGTAGCCGGTGATCTTCTCATATCCTTCCGGATAGCTTAACGAAAAGCCGTAGCGCCATGCGTGCTGCTCGAGCCATTCGGCCTGAGGAGTGTCGCTGAAGCGCCTGCCGACCGGAGCAAAGTCTACCGTCGTCCCGAGCTGATGCTGGCTGTGGCCGGCCGGCGCGCTGACCGCTTCGGCCACGGTACGGCCGAGACGATCGATCCAGTACGCATGGAGTTGACGCTGCGTTTCGTAGTCGCGATAGGCGCTCGATACGACGAGTTCTACCCCGTCCTGCTCGGCGGATTGCACCATGTTCGAGAGCGCTTCGGCGGCACGAGCGGTGAGACGTTCATCGCCGGTTCGAAGCGGAATCTCTGGATGAGCTTCGGCGAGCGAGACGAGGTCTTCCGGAACGTAGTCGGAATCCAGTCCGTGATCCCGGTCGACACGCCGCAGCAGATCGTTCGGTTCGGCAAGTACCGGACGGAGCGACCAGCAGAATCCGTGCGGATTCTCATGAATGCGTTCCATCGATGATTCGGACGCGTCACCGGTTCGGAAGCGTTCGACGTCCATCGATGCGCAGCGCGACTGCTCCGTTCTATCGATCGCGGAGCGAACGGCCCGCCATTGTGCGACGCGGGCGCCGATTGGAGGTCGATCAACCGGCCGGCGCGGCGCTATTGCAAGCGAACGCTCACTTTCGACGCGCACCGACTCGTCGTTCGAGCGGTTGGATACAGGGCGCCCATCCGTCGTCAAAATAGCGATTGCGGCAACGCCGATGAGCAGCGCGCCGACCCAGCGCCTGTCGGCCAATCGTCCGATTGCGAACACTCTGGCGATCCATCTCACATTCGGCCTCTTTCTCTCCCCCTTCTACGGTACGGCCGCCCCGTTCCGTTCGGTCACTTGCCGAACAGCTTATCGACAACGTCGACCATCTCTTCGACCGGAATAAACTGAATCCCTTTCCGTATGTGCTCGGGTATCTCGGAGAGATCGCTTTCGTTCGCCTTCGGGTAGATGATCTTCTTTATGCCGTGGCGGCGTGCTGCGATCGTCTTCTCCTTGAGTCCCCCGATAGGAAGCACCGATCCCACAAGGGAAAGCTCACCGGTCATTGCTACGTTTCCGGCTACCTGTTTGCCCGTGCCGAGGCTCAGCAGAGAGGTGGCCATGGTTATGCCGGCCGACGGGCCGTCTTTCGGGATCGCCCCGGCAGGGATATGGAGATGGATATGGTTTCGATCAAAGAAGTCCGACTCCACACCGTACCGCTCGGCGATCGACCGGACGAAGGTGTAGGCGATGTTCGCCGACTCCTGCATCACTTCGCCCATCTTTCCGGTGAGCTTGAAGCCCTCCTTGCCCGGCGTTCTAACCGCCTCGATGAGCAGCGTGTCACCGCCGTACGGCGTCCACGCGAGTCCGAGCGCCATTCCGGCGCGTGTTATTCGTTTTCGCCTGTCTTCACGGAAAACAGGCTGGCCCAGGAACTCCGGCAGGCATTCCGGAGTGACTTTCACCTTCTCGTCTACCGAACCCTCTACAGTCTGCCGCGCGATCTTGCGATGGATCTTGTCGAGCGCTTTCTCGAAATTGCGCACTCCCGCCTCTCGAGCGTACCCGTTGGCGATCTCTTCAAGCGTCTTCTTCGTATACGTGACCGAGCTCTTCTTCAGCCCGGCGCGTTCGAGCGAGCGCGGAATGAGGTATTTCTTCGCGATCGCGATTTTCTCCTCGTCGATATAGCCGGGAATCCGGATGACCTCCATACGGTCGAGGAGCGGCGCCGGAATCGTGTCCATCGTATTCGCGGTAGTGATGAAGAGGATCCCCGAGATATCGAACGGGAGGTCCAGATAGTGATCGCGAAAACTCACGTTCTGCTCGGGATCGAGGACTTCGAGCAGCGCGCTCGACGGATCGCCCTGAAAGCTCGCGCCCAACTTATCGATTTCGTCGATCATGAAGACGGGCGTCTTCGATTTCACGATTTTCAGCCCCTGGATGATCTTCCCCGGCATTGCGCCTACGTACGTCCGCCGGTGTCCTTTTATCTCCGCCTCATCGCGCATGCCGCCGACCGAGAAGCGGAAGAACTCCTTCCGGGTTGCGCGGGCGATGCTCTTGCCGACGCTGGTCTTGCCGACGCCCGGCGGTCCGACAAGACAGATAATCGACCCTTTCGCGTCCTTTCTCAGACTGCGCACCGAAAGAAACTCGAGAATACGCTCCTTTACGTCTTCCAGCCCGTAGTGGTCGGAATCAAGTATCGACTGCGCCGCACCGATTTCGAAGTTCTCCGGTGTTGCTTCGCCCCATGGAAGATTGATCACCGTATCGAGGTAGTTCCTTGTTATGGCAAACTCCGGCGACTGCGGCTCGGTGAGGTTGAACTTCTCCAGCTCCTGTTCGACCGATTCCCGGACGTCGTCGGGCAGCGGGAGCTCGTCTATCGCCTCCTTGAAGCGCTGATACTCCGAACTCTTCGAGTCGGCCGGCATTCCGAGTTCTTCCTTGATTGCCTTTAGCTGTTCCTTGAGGAAGTACTCGCGCTGGCTCTTTTCGATTTTCTCGTTGATCTGGCCCTGGATCTTCTTCTGAATGCGCATGAGCTCCTGTTCCTTCTTGATGAAGATCAGGACCTTCTCCATACGCTCGCGCACGCTGAGTGTTTCCAGGATTTCCTGCTGTTCGGTGCGATCGACGTTCAGAATACTGGTGATGAAATCAGCGATCTTACCCGGCTGATCGATGTTGACCATGTTCAGCCGCATCTCTTCGCTGAACATCGGATTGTTCTCCGAGACCTGTTTCATCTCCCCAATCAGGCTGCGCGTCAGCGCCTTTACTTCGTCACCCTCGGTGTCGAAATCTTCCAGCTGCTCGGAGGCGACGACGATCGGGTCGGCCCGCTTGAGCACTTTCTTTATGCGAAAGCGTTTCATCGTTTGCACGAAAACGTTCAGCCCGCCGTCGGGAAGGTTTATCTTTTTGACGATTCGCGCGACCGTACCAGTTTCGTAGAGATCGTCGGAGGTGTAGTCGGCCGGTTCTTCCTCTTTTGCCAGAACCAATCCGATGTAGCTGTCGGCCTGGAGGCTTTCCTGTATAACCTTGAGATCAGATTCCTCGGTTATCATCATCGGGATAAAGATGCCGGGGAATACCGGCCTGCCTCGCAGCGGAAGCACGAGAAGGCGGGTCGGCATGATCTGATCCGCTGGAATAATGTGACGTTCGTTTGACATGATTACACAGAGTATAAGACCAGAGACGGGAAACTACCAAGCGACGGGAGGGATGCATTGAACCGCTATAGAAGCGGTGAGGCGATAATAATCGAGAACCGCAGAATAGGGGAGATACACAAAGGGGTCTCTCTGTTCACGCCCGACGACGGAATCATTCGTGCGATCGCCTATGGAGCGTACAGTCACAGAGGTTCGCTGCGTGGGGTTACCGCGCCGTTCGTACACGGTACGGTGTGGCTCTATCACGAGCCCGCCCGCTCTCGAATCAAGCTGACCGACATCGACGTGATTCAGATGTTCCACGAGATTCGCGAAGACCTCCTCCGCTTCTACACAGCGGGGCTCTGGTCGGAGATCGTGCTGCGCTCTTTCGGCGGCGGTGAGGCGGCGACCGAGCTCTTCGACCTGTTCCGACAATCACTCGCAATGCTCTGTTCGTGTGACGAGCCGGCAACCAAGAGGCTCTCGGCACAGTTTCAGCTCCGTTTTCTCGCATTGGCCGGCGCACCGGTTGACCCCGCGCATATTCGCGAGCCGGCGATCCGCCGTTTCGTCGAAGCGTCATACGAGGTGCAACTCGAGGACGCGGTGGCCGTTCCGGTCGAGGCGGAGGAGATGCGCGGCGTTCAACGGGCGCTCTTCCGGCGGCTCGAAAGGACACTCGAAGGAGAGCTGCGAACCGTTCGCAGTTCCGGAGGAGTTCTGTAACACCTTCCCGGATCGACTCCCGAGCACGCCGAGGCACCGGTAACCCGGTATTTTTTCCGATTCTTCGACAATCGCCACCGTCGATCGGGTGGTAGTTATCTATTGAAGGCTCCAACCGTGACCCTTATATTCACACGTTGTTGGCGTGTGCTAACCTCAGGATGAAAGCATGAGCGTACTGGAAACGATTATCGAGAAGCGCGACGG
The DNA here is from genome assembly GCA_003552745.1 of Spirochaetaceae bacterium. Taxonomy (GTDB): domain Bacteria; phylum Spirochaetota; class Spirochaetia; order DSM-27196; family SKKC01; genus SLAN01. The sequence goes on along the minus strand of PUOG01000128.1, from coordinate 185 downwards.
GCGAACACACGGTCGAGAGGCGATCGAGGCACTGGTCGGCGGCGTTGTCTCCGGTGACATCCCTGACTATCAGCTTGCGGCGTGGCTGATGGCCGTATATTTCCGTGGTCTCGACGCCGAAGAGACCGGTGTTCTCACCGATGCCATGATTCACAGTGGCGAAGTTATCGATCTCTCCTCGCTTG
>PUOG01000133.1 GCA_003552745.1 Spirochaetaceae bacterium | reverse complement strand
GTGCGAAACGACTCTCTTCGATCGGTTGGAAGAGTTCGAGAAACGGAATCGATGTGTACAGGTATTCTTCTTCCGCGAGCGCGGTAGCGTACCGGCTGAAGTCGCCCCGGTATCCGGTCTCCACTTCATAGCTCTCTTCGAGCCGCAGGCGGCGAGCGTAGAACGGCTCGATCGAGAGTCCGGTGAAAAGCGGTGCTCCGGGTTCCGCGACCTCATCATTCTGCGACGGTGAGCGTTCCGGTCGTATCACAGTTCCGATTTCAAGGGCCGTCTCCGATCTTTGCTCGCCGGCCGGTGCAAATGTACGAAATCCCAGCCGGGCGCTTCCGGTCGCGGAGACCGACGCCTCGCCCGCCGAGCGATCGATTTCGGCACGCGCACTTCGTTCAAGCGCCGATTCACTCCGATACGGGCCGAGCAATCGGTAGGAGCGCAGCCACGAGACGAAGTAGCCGTCGTCCTCCGGCAGTCGATATTCCCTACTCACCAGGCCCATTGTGAATCCCAAAGATACGCGTGGTGCAGGCAGTTCGGAGTCAAGGCGCCACCTCTGACGCAACCGTTCGGCGCTCAGCGAAGAGTCGGAGGAGAGCTGCAGCTCGAACGGTTCGGTCTGCAACGATAGCGAGAGTTCGCGCGCTTCGCGCTCGGCGCTCGCGGCTCCGAACGTTCGGAAATAGCGGTCTTCGAGCGACAGTGGTGAGTCTCCGGTCGGGACGCGCACGCGATGTCCGCCGTAAGTCGAAAGCTCATCGAAAACGGGCGAATACAGAAAGCCCGCTTCCACTCCAAGCCGTACCCGCCCAACGGTTGCCGCGATATCTGAGTCGGCGCTGATCGCCGAAACGTGTCCGGCGCTCACGTCTGCATCTATGCGCGAACGCACCCCCGCATCGAGGTCTCCGACCGTCACCGATGAGCCGATCCGGGCGATCTCGTCGGCGTATCGATATCGAGCTCCCGCTTCGAGCGTCGCCGACATCGACGGCCGGCTGTCCGCGAGGTGAACCTCGTCGAGATAGAACGTACCCGATTCGGCATTGCCTCCGTCGGGTCGAATCAGAAAATCCAATCGCGTCGCCTCGACCGACGAATCGACCTCCGCCGTCACACCGGTCGTCTCCCCGTTGACCGAGATCTCGCGCGAGCTCAACGGGATGCGAACCTCCTGCCAATCCGTGCCCGGATCGATCGGAATCTCGTACGCAGTTATACCCGCTCGTTTGCCGTCGCCGTATTCGACGTCGAGCAGGAGTGGTCCGGCGTCACCGGTGTGTACGTATGCGACCAATTCGCCGTATTCACGCAGCAGCACCGGCTCGGTAATCCCGCGAAGGCGCACGATATCATTGAATGTACTACCGTTCTCGCGGTACTGCACCTTCAGCACGCGCTGGCCGTCTTCGTCGGTGCCGAAGCGCCGGCTTTCGGGGAAGCGGTTCGAGAGGCGTTGCGGCCGATCGCCGTCGGCGTCGCGTACGTCTGCTTCGGAAATCTCGCCGGCGGTGACCGACGCGGACGAATCGGCGACGACGAAGCCGCCGTTTCCGTCCGGCTCGACTGCCTGGGCAAGGAGCGGGCTTCCGAGAAGCTCGACGCCCCCGACGAGTACTCTCCCGCGAGCCGGTGCCCCGCCGGAGGATTCACCCGACTCGACGATTACGACTCGCAGTACCCTACCATCTGCGACTTTCCGGCGTTCGCGCTCGGTGAACGCGATTTCCACCGATTGCCGACTCGTCGTGGCTCCGCTCACGCCGGAAGCGACGCGCCTGCTCGCGATGCGATTCACGTCCTCGGCGGCGAGAAAACCGGTTTCGGTGCCGTCCTCGCTCGCCGGCGAGCCGTCGCGCACCGGTAGTCCGCCGGCGCTCAGGGCGAAACCGGCATCCGTATCATCGAAGTCGAAATGCGGTCGAAGCTCCGATCTTCCTTCGTCGAGTTGGCCGTCGCCGTCGAGGTCCTCGGCGGTGGCACCGAACTGTACGTAGATATCGACGGTGCCCTCGAAGGACCCGCCGTTTGAGCGGTTCACCGCTTTCCAATCGAAACGGACTCCCTCGGTCTCCTCGGGAAGCAGGGAAGGGGCGATCTGGATCTGACCGGCCACCCACTCACTCTCTTCGAGATCGAACTCGAAGGCGGCCATCGTATCGCCGCGGCCCGGCTCGAGCACCTGGTACGGGCCGATCGGTGCACCCGGTTCGTAATCGAATATGCGTTCGTCGTCGAGATCGGTGTCGTAAGCGAGCAGCTGCTCGCCGTCGCGATAATCGCGGAAGAGCAGGCTGCCGCGGCCTTCATGGTCCTCCGATACGTCGAGTTCGCCCTTCGACGAACCATCGACATCGTTCCAGTCGAACTCTTCCGGACGGGCGCCGGGCAGGAGCCGATGGGGGGGAAGGGGCACCGGTACGCTGCGCTCCTGCATGCCGAAAAGGCGTCTCGCACCGGTTGTGTCCGCGACCGAAAACGTGCCGGCGGCGCGGACGAAGGTATCGAGACGCTCACCGCTGTGTTCGTGCCCTACCGCGGCGGTAATCCGGCCGTCCGACTCGCCCGATCTGGTGGTGTAGCCACGGTCGGAAAGATCCCAGCGGCTCCCTATCGAAACCGTGAGCTCGTCGCGCTCGGATAGTGCGAACCGGTTTCCCGACACGATCACCGCCTCGCCGCCCGGGCTGCCCCGGTCGAACGTGCGGTACCGAAACTCGAGAGTGTCGCCGGCCGACGGTTCGAAACCGAGGTCGACCGACCCGCCGGAATCGATGTCGAATCTGGTCTCGATCACCCCGTTTCGGCGAAGCTCTACTGTGCCGGGGACCACATCGCCGGGAAGCGATATGGTGTCGACCGCCGATCCGGTCTCGAGCACGATGTCGAAGGAACTCTCTTCTCCTCGCAGGCGTGCGCCGGGGCCGTAGAGGGGAGACTGGAGACCGAACGGATAGCGGTTCTCGAGCGCGCGCGGGTCGGTTCCGCCGAGGACGAGCGCATCACCGTCGCGGGATGGGCGGGCAGAGGGGCGCACCGGAATATCGGCCTCGGTCCGACCGCCGCTCCTGAGGTATTCGACCGAGATGTCGTCGGCGGTGTCGTCCAGGTCGCCGACCTCGTAACTGTCGCTTCGGGAGAAGGGGCTGAAGTAGCCCGGCTCGTACAACAGGACGCCCGGACGGCCGTCTATTTCGAAAAAGATCTCGTCCGCGTTCTCGCGCCCGATGCGCTCCAGATACTCTTCACCGGCCGGCTCCTGCTGTAGCGCTTCGGGGTTGGCATCGATAAGCGCACCCGATTGAAGCCGCCCGTTCGCGGCGACCGGAACGAGAAAGTCACTTCCCATTCCTTCCCCGGTTCCAACCGGAACTCCGTCGACGGTATACACGGCGACCAACCGGCCGTCGGCCGGAGCGTCGAGCGTTACCGTGCCCCGCGCGAGAGAAAAAGTGGTTTCGGCGGCGATGTCGATCTCTTCGTAGTGTCGTCCGTGCTCGTCGCTGACCGTTCCGGGGGCGGCGGAAGTGCGCTCACGGTAGAGCCGCAGGTCGTTCACTCCGCTGTCGGGCAGAAGAAAGCGCCTGTTCCGAGAGTATGTGGCCGGATCGATTCGCTGCTCTTCGAGCATTCGCCCACCGCGGAATCGTACGACATCGAGGGCGGTCGGCTCGTACCGCGCCATAAGATCGTGCGTGGAAACGTCGCTCACCAGCTGCGCCGACGCACCAAGCGTGTTACCGACCGACTCCCCGGCCGGCATGAACGGGTACCGCTCGATCGATATCGGTCCGTATCCGAAGCGTAGCGCCTGGAGGGTGTCGTCCTCCCGGCCGTCGTACCCGAGAAGAATCGAGTTCAGCTCGAAATCGTCGACGAAGCTCGTCTCGAAGAAATAGCGGTCGTCGAGGCGGAGGGAGAGGGTAAGATCGACGATATTCTCGAAACGAAACC
>PUOG01000075.1 GCA_003552745.1 Spirochaetaceae bacterium | reverse complement strand
TTGATCATAAGCAGCGCCATGATGCCGATCGTCAACAGGGTGATGTTGTTCAGCACATTCTTGTTGTCCCGGAGGTTCTTGACCGCGATGGTGCCTATGTTCCCGAACAGGAGCGAACAGACCCGCTCGAAGAGAAGCAGAAACAGAGCCGTCACAAGCGGCACCGTCAGAATTACACCGGCAACGGTGGCGAACATCCCGATGACGGCCGCCGGCAAGCGCACCGCAGCCGGAGTGACGAACGGAATGAGCTGGCCGAACGCGAGCAAAGCGAGCCCCACCGCGCTCTTCCAGCGCTTTCGCCGGCCACCGACCTCCACGAGGTTCAGCACGAGCTCCTTGACCGGAATCCGCGCCACCCGCGCGATCGGAATGCGCGCGCTCGCCACCGCGACGACGACTGCGAGCGCGAACGCGAACGCCATACCGCCGGCGCCGAAGCGGATGTCGAAATCGAGTCGGCCACCCCACGGATCGGAGGCGATCACCGACGCCATCGCATAGAGGATTCCGATTCCCGCGGCCACTCCGACCGCTCCTCCGAGTACTCCGTACGCGATGCTCTCGGCGGTCAGCAGTCGTGTGGTCATTTTCCTGTCGGCGCCGATACTGCGGAATGTGCCGATGACCGGAAGCCGCTCGACGGTTATCACTTTGAATGTCGAATAGATGATGAACACGCTGATGAACAGCACCATGGAGGTCATGAGGTAGAAGGGAATCGTCATGTTCGCGAGTGCCGCGCGAACCTCATACATCGAAACCGCCTCGGCGACCTCGAGACGCCGGTAGCGATCCTGAAGGGCGCGTTGCGCCGCCCTCGAGTCGGCGCCCGGCTCGAGCATCACATACGCCGAGTTCACGCTCCCGCGCCTTCCCGAAAGCGAGGCGGCGTAATCGCGCGGAATCACGGCGGGAACCGTTTCCGCTTGTGGCATCTCGCGGAAAAGCGCGGTAGGGTGGGCGACTGCCCATACCACCAGGCGCCTCCTCGCCCCCTGCAGCTCGACATCGATCGAATCGCCGACGGCGATCCCTTCGCGGTCGGCGAACGGGGCGCCGAGGATGATCCGGTTGCCGGTGAACTCCGAGCTGTTATCGCGTCCGCGGAACACCAACGGATTGAAGCGCTGCAGCTCCTCCAGATCGAGTCCACGAGCGGAGAGTTGCCGGCTGTCGCGGCCGAAGGCCGAGAGGGCGCCCGGGGCGGTGTAGCTGCCGCTCAGCGTGACCTCGCCCGCCACCAACGCGACCCCGTCGATACTCTCTCGCTCGACGCGGAACCATCGTGAGGGCGAACGCTGTCCGGCTCGAATGATGAACGATGCATCGCCGACCTGCGCACGCAGCAGCTGCTCGTACATATCGATCATCGTGTCGGCGAGCGAGCTGGAGGCGAAAAAGAGGGCGGCCGAGCTCATGACAGATACCACGATCAGCAGGGTTCGCAGCTTCTTCTCGGCGATATTCTTGAGGATGTACTTGAGAAACAGCCCCATGGCCGGCCCCCGAACCGTGTATCGATAGAACGCACGCCGCCGGGACGCGCGCAGAATTCAGCGGGCCGGCGCACAGCAGGCGGCCGGCTCGGTGATTCAATCTAACAGTAAACACGGCACCGGGAGTAGAGTTACAGAAGCGGCGAGCACCGCGAAAACTCGTGGCCGGCGCAGGGCGTTCTGACGCTAATTCTCGACGGTCACCCGAAGGAGCGGAGCGTCGCCGGAGTCTATGAGCACGTACAGCGTGTCGCTGTTGTGGGGGGAGCGCACATCGCGTACTCGCCCGAATCCGCCGACGATCCGTGATTCACGGATCACCTCGACCGAGGAGCGGTCGGCGCCCTCGAGATGAAACCACCCGAGGTACTCATTGGCGAGATTGCCCATGAACAGCCCATCGTTCGTGAACGCCATTCCAGACGGCGGAAATCCGGCCTGCCCGTCGTCGTAGCGGGTTCCATCCCACCAGTAGATGGGATTGACGATGTCGTCGCGTTCGTGGGGCAGGTCGCCGATCTTGGCACCCGTGGGGTACTCGCGGCCGTAGGTAGCGACCGGCCAGCCGTAGTTGCCGCCGGGCGTATCGATGATGTTGATCTCGTCTCCGTCGCGCTCGCCGTGTTCGTTCTGCCACAGATCGCCTGTTTCCGGATGGATGGCGAGTCCCTGCGGGTTGCGATGGCCGTAGGTGTAGATCGCGTCGAGGGCGTCGTCGTCGCCGACGAACGGATTGTCGTCGGGGATGCTGCCGTCGTCGTGAAAGCGAAAGACCTTGCCCCAGCCACTCGATAGATCCTGCGCGGTGTCACGATCGCGGCGATCGCCGGAGGTCATGTAGAGGTAGCCGTCGTTGTCGAATACGATCCGGGAGCCGAAGTGACCGGTCTGTGAGTGGAACGGCTCGGCAACAAAGAGCACTTCGAAGTCGGAGAGGCTCCGGTCGTCCCGGTCGAACCGAGCGCGCCCGAGATGAGTTGCGTAGCCGTTTCCGTTGTCGTTCGCGCCGGCATAGGTAAGGTAGATCCAGTTGTTCCCCCCCTCGCCGTATTCGGGGTGGACGGCGACGTCGAGCATGCCTCCCTGTCCCCGGGAGACGACCTCCGGTATTTCGCCGCCGACCGCCTGCCGGGTTCCTTCGGCTAGATCGACGAGCTGCAGACCGCCGGTTCGCTCGGTTACGAGCGCGAGGTTGTCATCTTGAGGCCGGAGAAAGTCGAGTCCCCACGGACGTTCGAGTCCGTCGAGGACTACCTCGGCGCTGTATGATCCTTCATCGACCTCTATATCGTTCGGTGTGGGAGCCGCGCACGCTACTACGATCAGCGCGAAGACCGGGAGAAATACGCGCCGTGCGGCAAATGAGTTTATCATGGATACCTCCTGTCACATGAAAATACGAGTCGATGGTGCGAGGGGTCAACGCTTGGGCGATTTCATTGTGTCTCGGAGGCGACGGTGGTTTCCGCCGGTACTCAAGCGCTTCGCCGAATCCTCTGCTCGATCTCGTCGACCAGGCGTACGTTCTCATCGAGCTCAGCTTCCGAGGTCATGCCGACGGTGAACGCGTGGACGTCGTTGACATCGTTGATGAACTCGAATGCTTCTCTCCGGTCGCCGCGGAGAGCGCCACAGCCGAGCACCTTCATCGCGTAAATCGCCTTGTCTGCCTCACCGAGTCTGCGAACCGCCTCGAGTACATCTTCCAGTGAACCGTCCATATTGACGCCGGCGTGGTTCAACCGTACCAGCACCACATCCACCCACTCGCTCTTCGCTGCGGCGTGCAGCGCACCGAGCCCGTGGCTCGAAATCCCGACCGCGCGCACCTCGCCACGTTCTTTCGCCCGCGTGAGCGCCTCCATGGCACCGGCGTGGGATGTGGGCCAGCCTTCGTTCGACATGCAGTGGAGCAGGACGATATCGAGCACCTCGGTGCCGAGCTCCCGTCGAAAACGGGTGAGCGCACGGGTCGCTTCGGTTTGCGTTCGTGCAACCGTCTTGGTCGAAATTACCACTTCGTCGCGCGGTACGCTTTCAAGGGCGCGGGCCACGTGCGGATGCGAACCGTACTGATCGGCTGCGTCCCAGAAGGTCACTCCCGCGTCGAACGCCCGTCGCAGAAGTCGTGCCAGACCCTCGATGCCGAGCGCGGTCTGATCGGAACGTCCTGCCCATCCGTGCGTGCCGGTTCCGGCGCACAGCCGCGAAACATCCAATCCCGTATTGCCGAAAGCTACTCGTTCCATGACTTCACTCTACGCGTTAAGCGCTTCTGAGGCGAGGCCGGTGCAACCGGTCGCGGGGCGGTTACATCAACCAGGAGCTCCTATTGATTTAACACTTCTGCGTCGGCGTCGAGATTGTCGAAATACCAGGTGAAATCGTCGCCGCCGTCGCCGCTTCCTCCTTCCTGGAAATCGAATATGACGGTGATGAGGTCCCACTCGTGGCGGAAGCCGGCC
>PUOG01000020.1 GCA_003552745.1 Spirochaetaceae bacterium | reverse complement strand
GCGTATCGATGTCAATACTCCCTTATTCTTCAGACCGTGATCGGGATTGCCGATGACATACACAACGGAGCGGCATGCTATGACACCACGCGTCAATTACGAGGACGACATATTTTTCTTATCATCTATCGTGAAGTCTCTGTCCAACGGCATTGAACTCGATATCGACCCCGAGTTCTTCCGGGACAAGATCATCGAGGATATCGCCTTCGTTAATATGACGCTGAACCGGCTTAAGGACTCGTTACAGGAGAACGCCTACCTTATCCGCAGGACCGAGTATATGCGCGAGTTGGCGCGTGCGGTACAGGTTTTCTGCAACTTTCTCGACTCCGTTAACAGCAGCGAGTCGGCGCTTGGCGAGGCGTTGCGTGACTCCTCGGAAACCGTTCAGCGTTATCGCAGCGAACAGGCCGAAGTGCTCAACTACCTGAACCGAACGATTCGCTCGGAGAAGACTCAGGTCACCGAGGAGGAGCACATCGTGAGCCAGGATGAGTATCGCTTCCTTCTCGAAGACCAGGACGACGATTGAACGGCTGCCGCCCGCGACATCGGCCGACTAAGTGCTCGCTCGCTGACACATGAGGCAGCGTAACAATGCATCTGATTCGGAAAACAAAGCTCGTCTGTACCCTCGGACCTTCGGTTGACGACTACGAGAGCGTCAAACGATTGATCGATTACGGGATGAACGTCGCCCGCTTCAACTTCTCGCACGGCACCCATGACGAGCATAGATCGAGACTGGAGAATGTTCGCCGCGCTAGCGAGGAGCTGGGAACCCCGGTGGCAACGATGCTCGATACAAAGGGACCGGAGATCCGCACCGGCATTCTGGCCGGCGATGAAAGTATCGAACTGTTACACGATGCGAAGATCGTGGTCACCACCGACGAGGTACTCGGAACGAAGGATCGGATTTCGGTATCGTACAAGGAACTCCCGGACGATGTCGCGCCGGGATACCATATATTCATCGCCGACGGACTGATCGACCTCGAAGTCGACGAGGTCCGCGGGAACGACATCCACTGTACCGTTCGAAACGGCGGCATGCTCGGATCGCGAAAGAACGTGAACGTCCCCGGCGTTCGCTCACGCCTGCCCTCGATCACCGAAAAGGATGTTCAGGACATTCTATTCGCCGTCGACGAGGGGATGGATTTCATTGCCGCGAGCTTCATTCGCCGGGCGGAAAACGTGGTCGAGATCAGGGACATCCTTCACGAGAAGGAGTCGCACATCCGGATAGTCGCGAAGATCGAGGACGAGGAGGGCCTCGACAACATCGACGAGATCATCCGTGTCGCCGACGGTGTCATGGTCGCCCGCGGCGACCTCGGCGTCCAGCTTTCCACCGAACAGATTCCGCTCGCACAGAAACGAATCATCCACAAGTGCAATCGGCAGAACAAACCGGTTATCACCGCGACACAGATGCTCGATTCGATGATCCACAACCCGAATCCGACGCGTGCCGAACTCACCGATGTCGCTAACGCGATTTTCGACGGCACCGACTGTGTCATGCTATCCGGAGAGACTGCCGGCGGAAAGCATCCGTTTCGCTCCGTGCAGATGCTCGACCGCATTGCTCGGGCGGTAGAATCGTCGCCTGAGTATCTCGAGCACTGCCGCGAGTATTACCTCTCGTACCGGGAGATCACCCACGACATGGGACATGCGGTCGCGAAAGCGGCGTATGTCCTCGCCGAAGATGTCGGGGCAACGGCGATCATCGCCCCGACGATGCGCGGCAACAGCCCGAGGCTGCTCGCTCAGTTCCGTCCACCGGCGGTCATTATCGCCGTTACCACCAACGATTCGGTTCAGCGGCAGATGCTCATGCATTGGGGGATCGTCCCGATTCGAACCGAAGTCGTAGACGACTCCGACGCGATGATCCAGAACGCTATCCGCTCGAGCCTTGCGGCCGGCTACGTGAAGCGACTCGATCGGGTGGTAACAGCCGCCGGCATTCCGGTGAACTCTCCGATCATGATGAACACCGTCAAGGTACACTTCCTCGGCAATATCCTGAGTCGGGGCCGGATCGGTTTCGGCGGCTCGACCAGCGGAAAGGTACGGAAGGTTGATGATGCGGAAGGCGCTCGGCGACGTCTGCGCCTGGACGGCTCGGAAATCCTGCTCACTCGCGAGTTCACGGCCGACTATCTGCCGCTCGTTCACGCGCTTGCCGGCGTGATCTCGGAGGAACCGAGCTCGGTATCGCACGAGGAGATTGAGCACGCCAACCCGTCAATCGTGTATCTCGGTGAAGTCCCAAATGCATTCTCCACGCTGGAGAACAACCTCCGCGTGAGCCTCGACAGTGATGAGCTGCTGGTCCTCGAAGGGATTGTCACCGGAGAATAGGCCCGTTCGTGATAGCCGGTTCGCGAATAGTACCGATTCGCGATAGTACTTGCACATCAGGCTACAAGAATGTAAGATTCCGACAAACGGCCTACGAAAAGGATAGATCCAACATGAACGGGGAAGTGGCCTCAAAAACCGAAGTTGAACGCCGTGATCGAGTTTCCGAACTCGAACTCTTATTCAGTATAAGCCAGATTCTCGTTCGAAGTCTCGACGTAAAGGACACCATTCAACCGGTCTTGAATGCGGTCGCCGACGGCCTGCAGATGGTTCGCGGCGCGATAACGCTACTCGACCGCGATACCGGTGAGATCATCACAGAGGCCGCGTACGGAATCACCGAAGAACAGCGACAACGCGGTATGTACCAGCTCGGAGAAGGGGTCACCGGGAAGGTCGTGGAAACCGGCGAGCCGATGGTTATTCCCTCGGTCAAGGCCAACCCCGCCTTCCTCGACCGCACCGGCGCCCGTCGCGGTTCGGAGCAGGAAGACGTCAGTTTTATCTGCGTCCCCATTCGAATCGGAAGCGAAACGCTTGGCGCATTCAGCCTCGACCGGACGCTTGCCGATCAGCAGGAGCTACACGACGATGTCCGGCTGTTGAGCATTATCTGCTCAATGATCGCTCAGGCGGTCAAGACGCGCCAGAGCGCGATGGAAGAACGTCGGCGTCTGATGGCCGAGAACTCACGTTTACAACAGGAGCTCGAGGAGCGTTTCCGTCCGGCGAATATCGTCGGGAATTCGAGCAGCATGCAGGCAGTCTTTGACATGATCGCGCAGGTGTCGAGGAGTGAAGCAACCGTCCTTATTAGGGGAGAAAGCGGCACCGGCAAAGAGCTCGTAGCGCACGCGATTCACTTCAACAGCAAACGGGCACCGCGACCGTTCGTGAAGGTCAACTGCGCGGCGCTTCCCGAAACCGTAATCGAAAGCGAACTGTTCGGCCACGAGAAGGGCGCCTTCACCGGAGCAATCTCCTCGCGAAAGGGACGCTTCGAAATGGCGAGCGGCGGCACTATCTTCCTCGATGAGATTGGCGATCTTTCACCTGCAACGCAGGTGAAGCTTCTGCGAGTGCTTCAGGAGAAGGAGTTCGAACGAGTCGGCGGCAATCAGACGATTCGTACCAATGTCCGGATCATAGCCGCGACGAATAAAGACCTCGAGCAGCTTATCGAGGCCGGCACGTTTCGCGAGGATCTTTACTACCGGCTCAACGTCTTTCCGATACACGTACCGCCGCTGCGCGAGCGAAAGAGCGATATCCTGCTTCTAGCCGACTACTTCGTGGAGAAGTATTCGAAAGAGAACCATGTCACAATCCGGCGCATTTCTACCCCCGCGATCGATCTGCTGACCAACTACCACTGGCCGGGAAACGTTCGCGAGCTCGAAAACTGCATCGAGCGCGCAGTGCTGCTCAGTACCGACGAAGTTATCCACAGCCACCACCTCCCCCCCTCGCTGCAAAGCGCCGAGAGTACCGATACGTCGCTACACAGCTCGCTCAACGAAGCGCTGAACAACCTCGAACGCGACCTGATTCTCGACGCGCTGAAGAGCACACGCGGGAATATGGCTCGAGCCGCCCGGT
>PUOG01000076.1 GCA_003552745.1 Spirochaetaceae bacterium | reverse complement strand
TTGCCCTGCCGGCCGCGTGTGCTCCGGGTGAGCAGGACGGTGACGGGCGCATCTCGATCGACTTCAACGAGTATCGCGGAAACATGGCGACACTCCCGGACGACATGTTCGTGACCGCGGAGGACGGTGACGGAATCGGTATCGGCGATGCGTTCTACCCGTTCAGCGGCGTGCACCGACTTGACCGAGAGGATGAGTTTCTCGGATTCGGAGCGTTCACCACCGACGGCGATACCCACGCCTTCGGCATCCGCGAGCGCGGCGATATCGATATGCGCAACGCCCGGCTCTTCCTCGAATACGAGAACGAGACCGGACGGCCGGTCGAAGGCTTCACGGTCCGCTATACGGTGGAGACGTGGTTCGTGGGAGAGCGGGACAATCGCATCCGCCTCAAAGTAAACCGCGACCGGGATGGATACAGCGCCGTCGATTCGCTCGTCTCCACATCGAATACGATCGACCCCGGCCGGCACGAAGACGAAGCCGGTTTACCGATCGATGGATCGCTCGACGAACACCGCACGCGCGTCGAGGTGTCGTTTCTCCTGCCGAACCTCACCGGCGACGAGAGCGCCGGCTTCGACCCGATGTCGGCGCTCGAGCCGGGGGAGACAGTGTACTTCCGCTGGCAGTATTCGAATGACGAGCTCACGGACGGGAGCGTTCGAAGCGCGCTGGCACTGAACGACATCGAAATCGAACCGATCTTCGCAGGCGAAACCGAGGCGACATCGGACGGCCCCGGTGCGCTCGTGTTCAGCCGCGAAGCCGGATTTCACGACGATCCCTTCGAGCTGGAGCTTTCGAGCTCACTTCCGGGGGCCACGATCTACTACACGCTCGACGGCTCCCGCCCCGACCCGAATACGGTCATGAGCGACGAAGAGTGGGGGGCGCTGCCGATAGAATCGCGAACCCGTACCTTCGAATACGAGTCCCCCATCGACATCGCCTCTCAGGTCGATCGCGAGAACGAGATATCGCTCATTCAGCCGAGTGTCTTCGGTGAAGAGTGGGCCTGGAACGAGCCCGACGACGATCTCGAAAAGGCGGCAACGGTACGCGCTGTAGCGATCGCCGGCGACTCCCGATCCACCCGATTGACCTCCACCTATTTCCTCGGCGGCTCGCACGGCGAGCGCTTCTCGATGCCGGTCTGGAGCCTGACCACCGATCGCGGCAACCTTTTCGATCCGGAGTACGGAATCTACGTTCCCGGCGACAGCGATCCTCCCCACAACTACCGCCAAAGGGGGCGCGAGTGGGAGCGGGAGGCGCATGCGGAGTTCTTCGAAGATGGGGAGCGCACCCTCGGCCAGGACCTCGGTATCCGCATCCACGGAGGGTTCTCGCGCGCGCTTCCGCAGAAGACCTTGCGTCTCTACTCGCGCTCGGATTACGGAACGAGCCGCCTGAACAATCGGTTCTTCGACACGAAAGAGCTCGACGACTTCAACCGCATCCTTCTGCGAAACGCCGGAAACGAGTGGTCGCGTGCGATGCTCTCCGATGTGGTCATGCAGACGCTCGTGCAGCACCTCGAGTTCGACACGCAGCACTTCCGGCCCTCGGTCGTCTTCATCAACGGAGAGTACTGGGGTATTCAGAAGATCCGTGACCGCTACGATCATCACTTCCTCGAAACGAACCACGGCGTGCCGCGCGAGGAGGTGGTGATCGTCGAGAATCTGGGAATCGACGGAGCGCAGGAAGTCGTGCATACCGGCCCCGACGGCGCCAACCAACCGTTCATCGACCTTCGTGAGCGCCTCGGCGCCGGCGAGTTCGACACCCGCGAGGAGGTCGAGGAGTACATGGAGGTCGGGCAATTCCTCGACTATCTTGTCGCGCAGGTCTATGCCGGAAACTACGACTGGCCATCCAACAACATGCGTTGGTGGCGCTATATCGGGCCCGATGTCAGCGACGATCGCGGCCCCTACGACGGGCGCTGGCGCTGGCTCATGCACGATCTGACGCGCAGTTTCGGCCACGAACACACGCTGCACTTCGACTCCGTTGAATGGGTGTTCGGCGATGGCGAGGGGTTTCATCCCTACTTCGAGGAGAACGGCCGCGACGGACACGAACAACCGTTCATATTCATCCGGGGATTGCTCGAGATTGATGCTATTCGCCACGATCTCCTGCGTCGCTTCGGAATGCACCTCGCAACGACGCTGAATACCGAACGAACGCTCGCTCAGATCGATGAGAAGGCCGCACTCCTTGAGCCGGAAGCACCGCGCCACATCGAGCGCTGGGGACAGCCGGAGTCGATGGAGGAGTGGTCCGGCTACGTCGACGAGATGCGCCACGCCGCGCGCGAGCGGCCGGGTATCCTCCTCGACCACCTCTTCTCCCATTTCACCGAGCTCGACGGTATACACGAAGTTTCAGTCATCGGAGCCGACGAGCGCATCGTACTGAACTCGGTACCGCTCGGAGAGGAGACACCCGGGGTGGACGTCACCGGCGGCACGTGGCGCGGCGAGCTGTTCGGCGGCATACCGACCCGCATCGAGTCCGACGAGCTCGACCTCTCGACCATCACCATCGAACCGGAGGAGAACCTCGAGTCGGTGTCCCGATCCGTCGACGCGGACCATATCGAGTTCGTGTTGCGGGGGCCGGTGGAGATATCGGTCGGGGAGTAGGAGCCGATTGGTCGGACGACCGCGATTCGGTATATGATTGTTTCATGGCAAAAGACCAGACGCGGGTTCGTATCGGCTTCGACCTCGGCGGAACCAAGATGCTCTGCGGAGCGATCGACTCCGCCGGCACGGTGATCGCCGGCAAAAAGAAGAAGACCAAGGAGCTCTCCGATTCGGAGGCGCTGCTCGATCGGATCGTCCGCTGCGTCGACGGCTGTCTCAAGAAGGCGAAGCTCGAACGAAGTGATGTCGCCGAAATGGGGATAGCCGCTCCCGGCCCGATCGACACCGAGGCCGGGGTGCTGCTCGAAACGCCGAATCTCGGTCTGCGGGAGTTCCCGATGGCGAGGCTGCTGCGCGAGCGACTCGGCTTCCCGGTCTTTCTCGAGAATGATGTGAACGCCGGGCTGTACGGGGAGTATCGCCACGGCGGAGCAGGCGGTTACCGCAATATCGTCGGGCTCTTTCCCGGCACCGGTATCGGCGGCGCGTTGATCTTCGACGGAGCGCTCTATCGCGGTGCAACCGGTGGAGCCGGCGAGCTCGGACATATGATCGTCGAACCGGGCGGCCGCATGTGCGGCTGCGGTCGCCGTGGGTGCCTCGAGGCGGTCGCCAGCCGCGGTGCGATGGCGCGCGAGGCGGCACTGCTCGTGATCTCCGGCAAGGCTCCCACTATCGAGGCGGGCGCCGGAACCGACGTCGCGCGGATGAAATCTTCGCTCTTTCTCGATGCGATCGAGAACGGCGAGCAGGCGGTGGTCGAGCTGGTCGACCGGGCGGCGTGGTGGCTCGGTGTCGGCATGGCGAGCTGTGTGAACGCATTCAATCCGGATGTAATCGTGCTCGGCGGAGGGCTCGTGGAGAAGCTCGGCAGGCGCTACGTCGACGCCGCCGAGCGGTCGATGCGCGAGCACGCGATGGAGTTCCTGGTACGGCAGGTTAAGATCGTCTCCGCCGAGCTCGGCGACGACGCGGCGATCGTCGGGGCGGCCGAACTGGCCACCGAGGCGAACGCTCGATCCTGAGCCGGCCGGCGGCCCGGCGGCGCTTACCCGGCGTCCTGCGAATCGGCCTCCCGGATGCGGTCCTTGCCGGCCGACTTCGCCGCGTACATCGCCTGGTCGGCGCGTGAGATGAGTCTGCTGATCTCCTCATCGCCGCGGTAGGTGGCAACGCCGAGGGAAATCGTGGTGGTGGGCCCGGCGTCGCCGCATCCATCGATGCGAACGTCGCGGGTCGTTTCGAGAACCCGCTCGGCGACCTGTCGGGCGCTCGCCTGCCGGGAGTTCGGCAGCAGGATGAGGAACTCTTCGCCGCCCCACCGGCCGAGGGTATCGGTGCCGCGCAGGCAT
>PUOG01000095.1 GCA_003552745.1 Spirochaetaceae bacterium | reverse complement strand
GGCAGCCTGAGTCGGGAGGTGCGGCTCGCCGTGGAGCGGCGCATGGCCGAGGGCAGGCTTGCGGCGATCGTGGCGACATCGACCCTGGAGCTCGGCATAGACATCGGCGACATTGACGAGGTGGTGCTCGTGGATGTACCGGCGTCGGTCGCATCGGTCCTCCAGCGAATCGGGCGGTCGGGGCATCAGGTCGGCGGCGAGAGCAGGGCGACATTTCTGCCGCTTGTTTCGCGCGAGTTGCTCGATGCAACCGCCGCGCTGACCGCCGCCCGCGACGGCGATATCGAGGCGCTTTCGCTTCCAAGGCCGGCGCTCGACGTGCTCGCGCAGATCATCATCTCCATCTGTTCGGTCGCTCCGCAGCTTGATGAAGAGCTGTACGACCGCATTCGCTGCTGTTCGGCGTATGCCGAGCTCGACCACGGCGATTTCGACCTGGTCGTCGAGATGCTCACCGGCCGGTGGGCGGATACACGCGTGCGCGAGCTCTCCCCGCGCCTCTACCGTGATCCGGCCGACGGGCTCCTGCACGCTCGCGAGTCAGCGAGGCTTGCCCTGCTGCACTCCGGTGGCACAATCCCCGACCGCGGCTACTTTACGCTGCGTGATGAGCACGGCGGGCGCGTGGGCGAGCTCGACGAGGAGTTCGTGTGGGAGCGGCGGACCGGCGATGTGTTCACCTTCGGCGGGCGACGCTGGCGCATTACCGATATCGGCGATGCCGATGTCCATGCGAGCGCCGCCGAGAGCGATGCGTTCGGTATACCGTTCTGGCGCGCCGGAGCAGTTCTGCGCAGCGTCGATCTCTCCCGGCGGCTGGCCGCGCTCTGCGACTCGGCCGACGGAGCACTCGCCGAGGGTGATGATGACCGGCTGCGGGCCGCGCTTCAGCGGGACCATGGCTGCACCGAAGCGGCAGCCGACGAGCTGGTTCGACTCTTCGCGCGGCAGCGACGCGAAACCGGTGTCCGCCTGCCGGGCAGCGAAACCATCATCCTCGAAACCACCCATGACAGCGGCGACCCGCGGGTGCGTCTCGCTCTACTGCACACCCTCTGGGGAGGACAGGTCAATAAGTCGCTTGCGATTGCGTTTGCGGCGCTGTGGCGCGAGGTGGCCGGAGATCAGGCTTTTGTCGGAAGTGATGATGATGTGCTCGCGGTCGAGATACCCGAAGGACTGGAGCCCTCCGACGTTGTGGCAACGATCGACCGGATCGCGGCGACTCTCGATATCCGCCCGATACTCGAGCGCGAGCTCCCGGCCACCGGCTGGTTCGGCGCTCGCTTCCGGGAGGCCGCCGGACGGGCACTGCTTCTGCCGCGGCGCGGCTTCGGAAAGCGCATGCCGCTCTGGTTGAACCGCCGCCGCTCGCGGCGGCTCTTCGCTATGACCGCCGAAAGCCCTGACTTTCCGATCGCTATGGAGGCGATGCGGATCTGCCTCGAAGAGGACTTCGACCTCACGGCGCTCGGTGACCGCCTTGCCGACCTCGACGGAGGGGCGATCTCGCTGATCGAGTGCGAGACCGATCGTCCCAGTCCGTTCGCCGAGAGTATGGTGTGGTGGCGGACGAACGAGCTCATGTATGCCGACGACACCGTTGCCGCCGCGGCCGGGCGCACCGGTGGAGGCGGCCGCGGATCGGGCGCCGGTGGGGCCGGCGGCGGGCGAAGCGAGTCCGGATTCGACGATGAGCGGGAAATCGCATCGGTAGTGTTCGATCGCTCGGTGCGGCCGGCGCTTCGTCTCGATATCTGTCGCGAGGTCGACGCGAAGTTGACGCGCACGGCGGCCGGTTATGCGCCCGACAGCTACGAAACGCTCGCCGCATGGGTGGCCGAACGGCGCTTCCTCTCAGCGCGCGAGTGGGAGGAGCTTCTGCGTGCAGTCCGGGCGGAGTTGGGGCAGGGCGAGGAAATAAACAGCGGTGGGCTCCACCCGGCCGACGGAGGCGAGGGGAACGAGGGGCGGCGCCGGGACGACGCCGCAGACGCGATCGAGGGGCGGCCGCGGGGCGACGCCCCCGACGCGTCCGCCGGCAGCGACCTCCTCCGGCGCCTCGAGCGAGACCTCGAGCGCGTCGCCACCGGCGACGGTACGAGCCATCTCTGGTGCCCACCTCAGGAGCGGGCGCGCGTCGAGCGGGCGCTCGGCGGTGCGCGGGAGAGTCGGCCCGGCGCGGGGGCCGGCGATCGGGAGGGGCACTCGGCCGACGACTCCGCCGGCGATTCGTTCGCCGGCGCGGGCGAGGGTAGGCCCGCTGAACAGTCGTTCGCGCTCAACCCGGTCGCCGAGCTTGTAGCCGAATGGCTGAGCTTCCACGGTCCGGTCGAGCGCGATGAGCTTCGCTCGGTTTTCGGCCTTCGCGGCAATGAAATGAACGAGGCGCTCGAGGCCCTCGAACGAGCCCGTCGCGTCGTCTGCGAGGTGTCGCTCGACGACGGCAGCGGCGGCTACGTGTGCGATGCGGCGAATCTCGAGCGCATACTTCGGCTGATGCGCCGCCGGGCACGAATGGTCGCAGGTGCGCCCGCCGGTGCCGGGCGGCTGGCTCGGTTCTGGGCGCAGCGTCAGTTAGTCGTGGGAGCGCCGGGATCGGGGGAATCAGGCTTCGGCTCACCGCGGTCTACGGCCGAAGCGGCCGATCGCGACTCGGAAGCGGAAACCTCGGACCCGGGAGGGCCCGCCGAGCGCTTGCTTTCGGTCATCGAACAGCTTTCGCTCTTCTCCGCGCCGGCTGAGCTCTGGGAGCGCGAGATCCTGCCGATTCGCGTGGCAGGTTATACGCCCGTGTTGCTCGATGCCGCGCTCGCCGAAGGTGAGATCGTCTGGCTCGGCTGCGGCGCACGCAGAATCTGCTTCGCCCTTCGCGGCGACCTCGATCTCGTTGAACCCCGGCGCTCGTCACCGCCGGCGGACAGGGCGGCCGACTCCGCTCGCTCACTCCCGGACGGCGATACTCCCTCGCCGGTGCCGCCGGTCGGCCGCTTCACCTTCTCCGAGCTCATCGCGCGCGAGCCGACGCGTTCGATCGACGATGTCGCCGCTGCGCTCTGGCGCGAGACGTGGGCTGGCGAGATCTCGAACAGCACCTTCTCGGTGATCCGTAACGCCGCCCGGGCGGGCTTTCCCGAGCCGGCGCCGGTCGAAGATCACGAGGAAGGAGCGCTTCGCCCGCATTCCGGGCGCCGCCCGGCGAGCCGGCGCTCGCAGCATCGCGGACGTTCACTACATCGCGGACGCCGCCCGGAGATTCCCGATGCGGGGACCTGGTTTCGAGTGCCGGGTCCGGCGGCAGCGGCGGTCGAAGCGGACGCCGACGAGCACTCTGATCAGTCGTCCCGATCCGAGGAAAGGCGCGCTTTCCCCGATGCTCCGATACACACGCTCGAGCGGATTAAGGCGATCGCGCGGCTGCTTATCGAACGATACGGGGTCGTGTTCCGGGCGCTGGTCGAGCGTGATTCGCCGGCACGCAGATGGCGAGATCTGCTTCCGGCGCTGCGAATTCTCGAGCTCTCCGGCGAGATCGTCGGTGGCAGCTTCGTCGCCGGTGTCGAGGGCGCACAGTTCGCCGATCCGTCGTGCGCGCGGGAGCTGCTTTCGCCCGCACATCCGGCCGGGCGTCCGGGCGATCGCGACCGAGTTTTCTGGATCAACGCGAGCGACCCCGCATCGCCGTGCGGGCTCGGCGTCGGGGATGGCGAGGAGCGACTTCCGCCCCGAAGAGCGTCCACATGGCTCTGCTATGCAACCGGAGGCGAAGCGCGACTGCTCTTCGTAGTTCTGCGTTCGGGACGGGAGCTCGATATTCGCCTAGCCCCCGATGACCGGCGCCTGCCGGGAGCGCTGCGTGCGGTCTACCGGCACTTCTGCACCCGCGCGGTCGACGCCCAGGCGTATGTCGCAGTCGAGACGGTCAACGGCACCCCGGTTCGCGCGAGCGGCTACGAAAGTGTTCTCGTCGCCGCCGGTTTCCGGCCGGATGTGCGCACCTGCGTCTTCGAGGTGCGCCGTTGAGTCGG
>PUOG01000014.1 GCA_003552745.1 Spirochaetaceae bacterium | reverse complement strand
GATCGGAGCTGTTGACGATCGCTTCTTCGATCTCCTCCGGTGAGTACTTCTCGCCGTCAGGGGAAATGAGCAATGCCTTCTCGCGACCTACGACATAGAGAAACCCGTCCTCGTCGAGGTAACCGCGATCTCCTGTGAGAAGCATTCCGTGATGGATTGTCTCGGCGGTGGCCGCATCGTTTCGGAAGTAACCGGCCATTACATTTTCGCCGCGGATCGCGATCTCCCCGACTTCACCGATCTTGCAATCGGTACCATCACTTTTCAGGATGTGACATTCCACCGACGGCGCCACCTTGCCCGAAGAGCCGATTTTGTGGGCGTACGGAGTATTGGACGAAATGACGGGCGCAGCCTCGGTCAGCCCGTAACCTTGATAGATCGGCACACCGATCGACTTGAAGAACTCCTGCTGCTTGCGATCGAGGAGGGCTCCACCACCGACACAGAACTGAATGCTGCCGCCGAATATTTCGCGCACTTTGCGGAACACGATGCGGTCTGCGAGCTTGTAGGGCAGGTAGCTGCGCAGCCGCGTCAGAAACGGCGGGCGGTGATAGCCGTCACCGTGGTATCGCATACCGGAGCGCAATCCCATCTCGAACAGCTTCACCGCGATTCCGCCCTTCGCGTTTACACCGGATCGGATCTTCTTCATGAAGTTCGCCGTCAGTGCGGGTACCGTGAGCAGAAAGACCGGATTCGTCTCGCGGAGGTTTCCCGGTATGTTCTTGAGTGCCGCCATGCTGCTTCCGCGCGCGTCGACGAAGTAGATCTCGATCGCTCGCGGGAGTGCGGCGTAGAGCCCGACCGTATGTGCGAATGAGTGATCACACGGCAGAATGAGAAGTGTACGGTATTCGGCGGTCGGCACCTGGAACATCTCTACCGCATCGTGCACGTTGACGTAGTAGTTGCGGTTTGTGAGCATGATCCCTTTCGGATTGCCGGTCGTTCCGGAGGTGTAGGAGATCGTGACGATATCATCCTCGAGCGTATTCTGCTCGATTTCGTCGAGTTCACTTTCTATCTCCGGGAAGGTGTCACGACCGGCGGCGAGCAGCTCGGCGTATGAGTAGAGCCGCTTGCCCCGTTTCAGCTTGTGCTCCTCCGCGATACGAGTGAGTGTCTCTTCATCGTCGTCGAGGTAGAGAAGCTTCACCGAACGCGGCAGCTCTTTCAGTCGAGAGAGCAGTTTCTCGCTCGTATTCGAGGAAAACGCCACAAACGAACTCTCGGAATGCGTGATTCGAAACTCGATTTCCTCCGGTTGCAGCTTGATCGAAAGAGGAACCGAGATTCCTCCCGCGAAGAGTGCCGCGAACTCGGTGATTACCCACTCCGGACGCCCTTCGGCCACGATCGACAGTCTCTGCCCGTCTCCGAATCCCGCCCTGCGCAGACCCAAGGCCAGACATCGTGCCGATTCCCGCACCTCGCCGAACGTGCGTGACATCCATCCGCTTTCACCTTTGCTCCACAGATACGGCCGGTTTCGGTGCTGCGTCGCAGCACGACCGAGCATTCCCAGTACGGTTCGTTGCATGGAGAAAGTCTATGAGTGGCTCGACATGCGATCAAGATTCGCGACGCGGTCGGCACTCCACAATTCTTTGTTACGGCGGGTCGAGCTCGACTACGAGGAGCTCGTGCTGCGTTGCACTTTCGACCTCGGAGAGGGCTTCGACCGTATCGTCGGAGGCCTCGATCGTGCTGCTTCGCCCTTCCCAGAAGAGCCCGTGGAACTCACCGGTGAGAAAGACGGTCATGCCGTACCGAACGTCGCTTTCGAGAAGGCGTGCGGGTACGGCGTCCTGTAAACGCTCGCGCACCGATTCATCATACTCGGTACCTTCTCCGCGCAGATCGATCCAAAGGTCGCGTTCGGCGTGTATCTCGTCCCAGACGGGGAAGTAGGTATCCCGGCAGATGGTCAGCCCGACGGACCATCCTTCCACTTCGAACCCCTCTGCGTCGTCGGCCTCGCCCGAACTCAGCTCGACGATCCCGCGCTCGAACGCGGTCAGGAATACCTTATCCTGTTCGTAGATGCGTTCGCCGTCCGGACCGTAGACTACCGCTCTATTTGTCAGCCGGGAGTCGCCTTCCTGCGCACCGTCGAGTGCAAAGTAAGTGCCGGCGACGACTGTGACCTCGTATTCGGCTGCCGCGCGGCCATAGATCCGGTCTATCCACTGTGAAGATTCTTCGGATGATGATGCGAACAGCTCGTGTACCGACTCGTAGCCGGTATACGTCTGAAGCGTGTGGAACAGCTGTGCGGCGGCGCTACGGGTCGAATCGGCAGCGGTACCGTCGATCGAATCCTCGATCTGCTCGCCCGAAAGATCGAGCTGCGAAAGCGCGGTGAGAAACGCATCATGCTCCGATAGAGCCGCGAAAACGTTCTGGTACTCGGGAAAGACCACGAGATCGCTGCCGCGATCCGCTGCACGCATGATTGCGTCGTACACCTCGTGCTCGAACCGCTCGAGGTCGGCTACCGCCACCTCGGAGATCTCGAACTGCACAGCCGCCACGGTGAGCGGTTGATCTGTTGCTTCGGTGTCGGGCTGTTCGCGGGCCGTTGCCGGACGGATCGAGAGTGTTATCCCGGCCACCGTCAGTATAAGGGCCGCGAGCAAGCGAGCGTTCAGGGGACGGCGGGCGGACGGGCACTTTTGCCGCCCGATATGCGGGCTTCGCACAGATAGCATCGCGGGCTTCAGTGTAACAGTAGAGAAGTGATGCGTCAGCACCGAGGTGCGGCCGGAAAACGCCGCTTGACAGCGCGCGCTTACATGTCACGATCGGGTGTACGCAGCGACGGCTGTCCGAGTCCGGAGCTGCGTTTGTGGAAGGAGAAAGTGCGACGTGAACAATGACATATTCCAACGCGAACCGTTTCTCGATTTCCTGAGCTCCTCTTCAACCGCGGCGATAGCCGCCGACCGGATAGATGCCATCCTGCGCGAGCACGACTTCGAACCGTACGACGAGAATGACGAGTGGCGTGTCGAACCGGGAACCTGTTTTTTCGTTCGACGCGGTGCCGGCGGATTGCTCGCGGTGAGAGTAGGTAAGGAGCCGCTGGAGAGCTCAGGAATTCGCGTCGCCGCCGCGCACAGCGACAGTCCGGCGTTGAAACTCAAGCCCCGGGGTGCAAAACGGAAAAACGGCGGTCTCTACGTGCCGGTAGAGGTATACGGCGCACCAATACTCTCCACCTGGCTCGACCGTGAGCTGATACTCACCGGCCGGGCGGTGGTACGCTCCGGCGATTCGCTGATCGTGCGCTCGTTCCGCGCCGAGAAACCGACGGCGGTGATTCCGAACATTGCCATTCACCTGAACCGGGAGATGAACAAGGGGTTCGAGTACAACGCACAGGATCATCTGCAGGTCCGGCTCGCCGTCGACCACGACGCGACTGCGGGGACGGGAAAGAGTGAATCGAACCCCGAGGCCGGTGAGCAGATCATCTCCACCGAAGTCGCTTCGATACTATCGTGCGAGCCGGAGGTGATCGTCTCGATGGATGTATTCGTGGCCGACCCGTCACCGGCGGTGCTCCTTGCCGACGGCCTTACGCTCGTATCCGGACGAATCGATAATCTCGCCGGCTGCTACTCGTGTCTCACCGGTTTTCTCGCCTCCCCCGATGAGAGGTCTACGAAGGTGCTGGCCGTTTTCGACAACGAAGAGATCGGCAGCCGCACATCCGGGGGCGCGGATTCCGGATTCCTGGAGTCGTTGATGCTTCGTCTCGCCGGCGGTGATCCTACACGGCTCGCGCGGTCGTGCGCACGAAGTCTACTCGTATCCAATGACGGCGCTCACGCACTTCACGACGGGTTTGCATCGAAATACGACGAGTCGTACGCACCGGTTCTCGGCGGCGGGGTCGCGATCAAAACGAATGCCGCCTACCGCTACGCGAGCACGAGTGAGGCGCTGGCGGTGACACGGGAGGTCGCCCGGAAGGCCGATATCCCGTTACAATATCTGGCCGGCCGAAGTGATATGCGCACCG
>PUOG01000107.1 GCA_003552745.1 Spirochaetaceae bacterium | reverse complement strand
TTCAAACGAAGTACAAGCCGTACATCTTCGGTGCGCTCGCAGGACTCCTGCAGGTTCTCAGTGTTGCCCTGATCGGGCAGTTCTTCGGCACGTCCACAACGTTTCCGAGGATTGCCGCGAGCGTAATCAGTGTGTTCGGCTTCGACGTCACCGGCGCGCAGCTGGGCGAGTTCGCCGAGGGCCCGGCGGTCATTCTCACGAACTGGCAGACCTGGTTCGTCGTGGGCATCGGGCTTGGCGCATTGGCCATGTCCAGGCTTACACGAACGTTCCGGCGCGAGCGGCTTCCTCAAATGTGGACCGATCGCTTCGGCATGAGCATGAAGAAGCGCATGTGGTTTTCGCTCATCGGAGGAATCGTAGCGATCATCGGTGTTCGCATGGCCGGCGGTTGTCCGAGCGGGCACGGTGTCAGCGGTGTCGCGCAGCTCGGAGTCAGCAGCATCATCGCCCTGACCATGTTCTTCGTCGGCGGCATCATCATGGCCCGCATACTGTACGGGCGCACGAGCGCATAAGAGTAAAGGAGGAAACGACTATGGATATTGTATACGGACTTATTACCGGGCTTTTCTTTGGAGCCTTCCTCCAGGGAGGCGAAGCGGTTCGATTCGAACGCCAGGTGGGCGCGATGCGCCTGAAAGATATGACGATCGTGAAGTTCCTCCTGACGGCGATCATCGTGAGTTCGATCGGCGTACACTTCCTGCTCGACATCGGTGTTGCCGATTTCTCCCCGCGCGATATAAGCATCGGTGCGCAGGTTATCGGAGGACTCATGTTCGGTGTCGGCTGGGCCGTAATCGGATATTGCCCCGGCACCAGCGTCGGCGCCCTCGGTGAGGGTCGGTTCCACGTTCTCATGCCGATAGCCGGTATGCTCATCGGAGCGTTGATCTACGCCGCGCTTTTCCCGTGGTTCGACAGCGCCATCATCTCGCTCGGGCAGCTTGGAAATCCGTCGATAGGTGATCTCTTCGGTGTAAACCACTGGGTCATTATCGTGCTCTTCGTCGTGGGCGCGGGATTCCTCTTCCGGTTCTTCGAGCGGAAAAATCTGTAACGGATAACAGCGGCTGCCGGCCGAGCGTATCGGTCATGGCAGCCGGTTCTTCTCGGCCGGCTCCCTGCTCCCGTAACACAACATCACCCTTCTATCTTCAGATCCGGCTCGCGGGCGCGCTCGGTCGGCAGGCGGATGATCAGCCCGACGATCCCGCAGATTACCGAAACCAGAATAAGCCCCGGACCGAGGCCGAACAGGGTGCTGAAGCCGCCGAGCATGAGCGCGATTACCGCGGCGTAGAGCGTCTCCGCCTGTGACTCCACCGAGAGCGCGGAGGCGAGCGAGTCCTTGTCCATGCGCTCGGTGACATAGGAGATGCCCATCGGCTTACGCAGGTTCTCGAGGATATAGATGCCGATATAGAGCGCGATTGCGACTCCCGATATCGTCAGCCAGTGGGCGACACCGCTGAGGATTCCGGCGGTCAGGCCGATGAACAGCGTGGCGTTCAGCGGAACCGCGAGGTTACCGAAACGGTCGGCGAGTTTACCCGAGCGTTGCGAGGCGCCGGCAGTCAGCAGGTAGAGCACCGAGTAGACGATTCCCACGATGATCGCGGTGCGCTCCTGAGAGGCGAGCGCGACGAACACCGGCAGGCCGACGGCGAAGGTCTGCAGAATCGGCTGCAGATAGTCCTTGGCCGCCCGGTAGAAGCCGGTATAGAGCGCTTGATTGGAAATAGCACGCAATGCGGAAGGATTTCGCATGCTTTTGGAAAGCGAATTGAAAACATATCGAAATTCATCGCGGACCGTTCGATCGCTCGTTCGCCGCGGGCCGTCGAGGTACTTCGGATAGCTCATTATCAGAACGAGATCGAGTGTGTACGGAATGATGGTAAAGAGAAAGATGGGGGCATACGAGCCTTGCCAGAACACGAGCGCCGCGGCGATCAGCGCCGAGAGGGCGGCCCCGCGCTGAGACCACGAACGCGTGTGCCCGTAATAGTGGGCCTTCAGGTGGCCCCATCCTTTCGAGGCGAGATAGTCGAAGATCATCGCTTTGTGCGTTCCGGTGCGGAATGCATCGCCGAAGGCGTAGAACGCCATCGCGATAAAGAGCAGCAGGTACACCTCGGCGGCGAAGAACATCACGAAGGCGACGATGTAGGCGAGAAATGATACGACCATAGTCAGCCGGCGGCCGAGCGCATCGGCCATGAGCCCCGAAGGAACTTCGGTCAGATTGATGAAGACCTCGCGCGCCGCGTACAGCCCTCCGATCTGCGCATACGTCAGCCCCTTGTCGAGGAAGAAGAGCATGAGAAACGGCTCGTAGAATCGGAGATTCTTGAGAAAGCCGTACGCGCAGAACTTCGCGTACTGCAGGTCCTTTTTGAAACCCGGCGCTCCGTTCTGCCGTTGCCGTTCGCTTCCGCTCACGAGTCGAGTATCTCCTTCACACGTCCGACCTCGCCGCTTTCGAGGCGCACCTTAATACCGTGCGGGTGTGTCTGAGACTTGGTGAGGATCGCCTGCACGATACCTTCGGTCGTCACCCCGCTTCGCTGATTCTGTTTCTCGACCACCAGGACGCGAGCTCCGGGGGCGATCTCTTGTCGTTTCTTTCCGTCCATATTCCGTGCGTTCATCGCTTCCACCAGCCATGCATCATGCCGGAGAGGGTGGTGCGCGGCAAGGGCGGAGCGACCGCGCAGGCACATTTTCGTTGATAGGCCATCGCATGCACGGTAAAAGAGATGTATGGTGTCCGGGCGAGCTTCTCGCGCACACGTACACGGTGTGGTGACGCCTCGGGAGCAGTGAACGTATGGGGATGAGCGGACACCAATAATGCGAATCTGGGACGTGCATCCGGGCTATCTCAACCGGCAGAGTCTGCTCGGCGAGCACCGGGAGCTGCATGCGGTCGTTACTATCATCGAAGAGGGCAAGAGCGGGTACGCGAATCATCCGGAAACAAGGCGGTGGCGCGGATTCGGATGGGCGCTGCGGATGCGGCATGCGCTTCTTGCCTGTGAGATGGCGCTGCGCGGCTACTCCGATCGTTCACCGGTTAGCTCCGAGTCGAGGCGGGGAGCGTGGCCCACACTCTACGTCGACCCGCCGGCGCGGCAGTTCGAGCTTCTGGCCGCGAAATACGCCGGGCGGGAGCAGGGGCGCATTTCCCTTCCACGATCGGCGCAGCAGCTGTGGAGCCATCATAAGTACTCCGTGCTCGCCCGTAACGTTCGGGAGTATCAGTCGATCGGCAGGGAGGTTGCCTCGAAGTCGGTCGGATTCGCCGAGCTCGCCGCGAGGCTCATCGAGCTATTGAGGGTGAAGCCGCAGGAGACGGGGATTCGCAATGCCGCGCAGCACATGTGGGGATATGTTTCAGGCGCGGCTGCGTCGGACCACCGGAGTGCATCGAACGCCGAGGTCGACTCCACCGGTCGTTCGGCGCTTCGCCCGTTGCTCGATGCTATCGCCGAACGAGCGTACGCGTGCGGCGAAACGTATCTGCTCCACTCAACAGCCTTGAGTGAGCTCTCGGCCTGGTTGCCGGACGAGCGTTCGCCCGGGCGCGACGAGTGAGTATCAGCGCCGGGCGGTGTGATACCCATCGGTGTGGTACGGGCCCATCCGTTTCTCTCGCGCCTGCCAGAAGTAGCGCAGGTCGGGATCGACCTCCCCGTATACGAGGAAGATGTAGATCGACTCGATGAACGAGAGACAGAACAGCAGCAGAGTGAGCCGAGTCAGCAGGAGTGGCTCGAAGAAGAATGACAGGACAAAGCAGATGTACACCGAAGCGCCGGCAACGCGAAAGAGGTTCGTGTGTATAAGATTGACGCGTCCGAACTTGATGAGAGCAGTCGCGAGATAGGCGACTCCGAGCAGCACCATGACCGCGACGAGCGTGCGATTGACGGCGTGGAGCGTGCTCATTCGGGTGAACAGAAAGTACGCGGTGGAGATTCCGAACGCGATATCCGCAACCGAATCGAGGCGCTGGCCGACCGAGGTAACCATCTGCTTCTTGCGAGCGAAATAGCCGTCGAGCAGGTCGGTCAGCCCCGCGAGCACATAGAGGAAGGAGAACGAGACAAAGCGGTCGAAGAAGAAAAGGAGATGGAGCACCGGCACGGCGGCCAGCCGCGAGAGTGTGAGAACATTCGGCAGTAAGCGGTACTCCGACAATTCGATCCGCATACTGCATGTTGTAGTACTGCGCTCGGCGAATGTCCATAGCCGGTTCGCCCGGGTGGCGATTCATTACAATCCGAGCTCGAGTTGATCGTCGAGCGGGTTCAAGCCGGTAAAGCCCGGTTGTGACGAGGGTTCATCACCGGGCCTACCGCCGGCCGAGCGCGACTGCGGCACCGCAAGTGAGTCGCCGATGTCGGCGGCCTCGGCCACACTCAACCAGATCGGCTTAAGCTGGTGGTCGATGTAGTGCCGGTAGTCGGGCCGGTGCCGGCAGGTTTCCACCGGTTCGGGCCCCGCGGCGGTCATAAGGTACTCGATCCGTCCGCGTTGGTTCGTCCACCCGGCTTTCCGGGCCGCACGGACCTGCGGCGGCGTGGAACTGTGATATTCATCCGCCGGCCGGCGCAGCATCTTCCGGTATACCAGCTCGTGATCGAGGTGACCGCGAAGCAACTCCGACACGAAGTCCCGGACGAACCGGTCCGCTTCTTCGACCGAGGCACCGCTGAACACGAGTGTGAGAAGCTCGGTCTGAAAGCGTCGCGCGAGCGCCGTGTAGTCGCTGCGTGCTGCCTCCATCCCCTTGATTTCTACTTCACCGGAGTCGATGCTCAGGCCCGCATACCCTTTCGCCCGCCCGCGCGTCGCACCGGAGTCTCCGCCACCGCGCAGGCGCGGGAGGAGAAACCGGCGGTACGCGGTGTCACGACGAATGCGGATCTTCGACCCCACGCCGAAGGCCTCTCGTATGTGTTCATCGAGCGCACGGTTCAGTGCGTCGGCGAGCTCACCGGCCTGACCGCTGAGATCGTTCCCGCCGGCATAGACGAAGACCGAATCGGTATCACCGTAAAGCACCGAAAAACCGCGGCGGTGGAAGAAGTCACGAGCGAACAGTAGGCAGGTGCGCCCGAATCCGGTGATCGCCCCGGCGAGCGAGCTGTGGCCGTAGGTACAATTCGGTGAACCGAGTACGCCGTAGAAGGAGTTCATCAGGATCTTGTAGACGAACGCCGCCGCCTCATCTCCCCGTTCGATTGCTTCCTCCCTGCTCCGAAAGTAGGTGTCGATGAGCGCCGGGAGTATCGCGGGGTCGCGCGAGAACCGTGCTCTGTTGGGCGCGGTGATGCCGGCTGCATCGGCGTCGGCCGGGCTTCCGGCGAGCTCATCGTCCTGGGAAGTGCGGGCGAAGTTCAGCGGATCGATGTTGAATGTCGAGATGACCGACGGGTAGAGACTTCGGAAATCGAAGACGAGCACATTCGAGAAGAGCCCGGGTGTCGCTTCGAGTACCGTCCCTCCCGCTGCGCCGGTCACCGCCGTTTCGCGTGATGAGCGCAGCGGCAGCACCTTGCGTTTGAGAAGCTCGAGCGCATAGATGCGTTCGAACGCCGGGATGCTTGTCCAGGCCAGCTCGAAGTTCATTCCGGTCAGCACCGCTCGAATGAGGGTCAGATCGTCCATGCCGGTGGCCGCGAGAATATCGAGGACGAGCTGTGAATCCTCCAGGCAGTATCGGCAGAACGCGACCGGGTCGTTCGACCGAAGCGATTCGAGCTCGGCGATCTTGCCGTCATCGGTTTCGGCGACATGCTTGCCACGGCCGAGCACGCTCTGTGCCACCGTCTCCAGTTTCATGTCGTCGAACGTGCGGCCGCTGCTCCGTACGATCCGCATCGCATCCACCACCTGCCTGCCGGGTACGGTGATTCTCGTCAAACCGGAGTCGCCGCGACGAACGCGAACCGGTTCTCCCTCGGCTCGCCCGAGATCGAACGGGAGATCGTTCGCCGAGAAACGGCGTTCGAGCACGTCGAAGTCGAAGTCGGCGACGTTCCATCCGGTGATGACATCCGGGTCGAAATCCCGAATCGCCTGCGCGAATGCGGCGAGAAGATCCGCTTCCCGATCGAATGACCGTATGAGCTCCTCGCCGGTAGCCGGGCCGAGAAAGTGCACCGACCGGTGCCGGCCACAGACGAGAGAGGCGGCGACAACGCGTTCGTCGGGGTCGGTTTCGATATCGAGTGCCGCCCACACGACCGACGGACGATGATCCGAGGGCGAGATCGAAGGTGATGTATAGACGCGGTCGACCCGTTTCCCCGCGCTCCACCTCCCCGTTATCGTCACCGGTCCTCGCAGCCCCCCGAACAGCAGAAACTCCTCTGCGGCGCCGAAACCGGTATCGTAGCTTTCGGTCGATTCGACGGGCGTCTCCGACCGTTGCCCCTCCTCCGACACCTCGGCGAATCGCCTGCCGTCGAAGTGCTCCCACTCTCCGGTCGCCTGCTCGCGAAAGCGCCTGCGGGACGGTCGCCGGAGCACCGCGGCGAAACTCTCGCCGCCATCCATGCGCCCGGCGAGTCGGAGCTGATTCGCGTGCACCCATACGTGTACGATGTATGCCTTGGCGTCACCTTCGTCCATTCGAGCATCCGATTATATCACTCGATCGCAGGTACGAGCGCGCCGCCGGTCTCGCGACGCTGCGCGGGCTCCTCGCCCCTTCGCCGTTCGAAGCGACCTTCCTCTCCCGCGCCCATACAGCGGATATCGTCGAGCAAACGCTCGAGGCGATCGGGTAACGGGTCGGGCAGGCGCGCCGCGGCGAGGCTACCCCGGCGATCGGGTAGCGGGTCCCGGGAGCCGGCCGACGTTGTGCACCACCAGCGCCGGCGCCGCGGTGGTCGCACGTCGCGAGCCACCCCGGTTCCGTCGGCACACGCTTCTTCGGCGCCTCCTCTCAGCGCCGCTCGAAGGTGAACTCACCGTAGCCCGTAACGACCTCGAATCAGAGCGATCGGTACAGCCCGACCGCCGCCTCGTTATCGGGAGAGTCGATGGACATCATACTTCGGATTCCAGGAGGAAGCTGAACCCATAATTAACTACGGTTGCAGGTGAGTAAGTGTTACCGCCGACATGAATCGTGTGTAAGTCGGGTGTTTTCCATACTTTATGTGTGCGTTGTTAACCCGATCGATATGTACAGCTTAACCGAGAGCTGCTCGGTACGGCGATTTCGCCATTGTAATTGATCGCGACTCAGCTATCATCATCACCTGATTGCTCACTGATGACAGCGATCAGTAAAAGAATCAGGCCTCCACCTAGTAGAGTTGCCAAAAGACTGAACTCCTCGTACTCCTGTTCACGTGTGCCCGTCTGACGTCGATCCACAACTTCTTCCCTGGTGCGCACTACGGTCTCTTCAACTATATCCGTCCGTGTACCAAAAAATGTACGCGCTACATCCGCACCGACTTCATCCCAATCATCGGCGGTTATAATGTCCTCATGGAATTGGTTATTCCGGAAGTCGATCACTTCGATCAATAGCCGTCTTGGCCGCTCATCAGGTTCATTGAGTACGGTGCCCGTCGTAACCACGTTCACCCCAAACTCGTTCTGGAGTGTCTGTTCAACGTCAGAACCCATGTCGTCCAACTGACTTCTTGAGAGAACTCTCGTCAAGCGGCCACGAGAGACGAAATCCATAGTACCCTCGTAATCAGACTCTTCGACCGCTTGCACTTGCATGAAACCAACTCGTATGGAATCAGCTATCGACTCCGCATCTGCCTGGCTTCGTCCGCCCACTCTGGTGAATGCGAGCACAATGTCACCGGGCTCTACTATTGGCGGGACATTTACCTCTTCCTCCACCGTCTCTTCGTACTCAACTTCCTCGGTCACATCTTCGTAAACGGGAACCTCGCGAGTCTGTGTCGTCGTGCATGCTCCAAAGAAGAGCACTAACGTCACTGTCGCTGTGACTCGTGAAAAGATATTCGCATTATCTCGTGTACTGTGTACCAGGTTTTCTTGTGTTTTTCGCATCGCTAAGATCGCCAGAATCGTGAAGTATCCACGGTCTACTACCGCCGAGAAAACGCCACACAGCGAATACTCGTGGAATCGATTTTTCCGGCTACTCCATCGAAGTGTCAAGGGCCACGTTCTTCCCCTGCAGAACAAACGCACATGATACCCATTTTTGTATAGTAAACATTTGTCTACTACTAGACGGCTAGGGACATGGTCTGAGAGACTCCTGTCGAAATATGCTTGGGAGGGAGTCTCATGGGGTCAAAGAACATAGTCGAGCACTTTTCCGATGTGCCCGACCCGCGCGAGGACAACAGCTCGCATCGGCTCATCGACATTATCGCGGGTCGCCATCTGCGCGTCGATCTGCGGTGCTCATACGTGGAACGACATCGAACAGTTCGCCCACGCGAAACGGCGGTGGTTGGAGGGGTTCCTCGAATTGCCACACGGTATTCGCGCGATTAGATCCGCGGGCGCTGAATGAACGGTTTGATTCGTGGATCGCAGAGCTTCGCGATGACAGTGACGGAGAGGTAGTCAATATCGACGGGAAGACCTCACGCCGCTCGCATGGCCGCGGTCGGGGTCAATCGGCGTTGCATACGGTGAGCGCATGGGCGCCGGATGCATGGGCGAGTAGCGGCCGCAGGCCGCGACCAGCCCACGATGCGGGGCTGGTACTCGCCCGGCAGGCGGTCGATGAGAATTAGGGTGGGAAACGGAAGGACAACTCTGCAGAGGACTTCTCGATGCTGCGACATCTGACGCTGAACCTGCTGAAGCGGGAGAAAACCTGTAAGCGCAGTATCAAAGGTAAGCGATTACTTGCCGGCTGACACGAGTCGTATCTCGAGAAGGTGCTCTTCGGTGGCCAAATGCGTTTGCCCTGTATTCCCCAGTCGAGTGCCAGAACGGTCGGCGGCTCGATTCCGCGGTACACGAGTGCTATCGCGTCCGGATCGTACTCGGCCCCGATGCCGTACCAGGCGGTCCACGGCCAGAAGAAGTCGTCGAGGTCGCCGATAGTGTAGAGATTCAGGTAGATGTTTCGTCGTAGCGCCCGCTCGAGTATCCGGCGGTCGCTCATGGCGAAGACACTCATTTCGCTGCGTCCCTTTCCGGGGCGAGGGCCGTCGGGCGCGGACGGCTACTCCGCCCGGCCGGCCCGTCCGCCGACGGAAGCGATCGCCTCCTCCACACTGCTGCCACCGGCTATCGCGGTGAGCAGCGTCACCTCATCACCCCAGATCTCCGGCTCGGGCGTCTCGAGAATCAGCGGCATATCGTCGGTCCTGCTGTCGGTAAGAATGTGAACGAACCCTTCGGTTCCGATAAATCCGCGGCCGATGCATGCGTGCCGGTCCTTGTTGCTGCCGAGCGGATGCTTCGAGTCGTTGATGTGCAGCCCGCGCAGATAGCCGAGCCCGATGATGCGGTCGATATCGCCCATAAGCGCATCCCATCCCTCCGGAGTGTGGACTTCATACCCGGCGGCGAACGCGTGGCACGTATCGATACAGATACCGACGCGGCTACTATCCGGAAGCCGCTCCATGATCGCGGCGAGCTCCTCGACCGTGCGCCCCTTCGTGCTGCCGGCGCCGGCGGTGTTCTCGAGTATCAGCTGCGCCGTGCTCGTCTCCGCGAGCGCCTGCTTCATGCCGTCGGCGATGCGGTCGAGGCATTCATCATGCTCGATCTCGCCTTTGGAGCTGCCGGGATGAAAGTTCAGATAGATGAGGCCGAGCTGCTCGCAGCGGGCGAGCTCGTCGGTGATCGCGGCGATCGACTTCTCGCGGACGGTATCGTCGGGAGAGCCGAGGTTGATGAGATAGGTCGCGTGGGGCAGAACCTGCTCGGCACGGTAGCCGCCGGTCTGCATCTCCTCGCCGAAGCGCTCGATGATCTCGCCGGTGTACGGCTTCGCTTTCCACTGCATCTGATTCTTGGTGAACATGCCGACCGCGGTCGCGTCGAGCTCGCGCGCGTTGATCGGTGCATTGTAGACCCCTCCGGAAGCGCTCACGTGTGGTCCGATCCATTTCGCCATAGTGCGCGGAGTATAGCAGGCTTGTTCCGGTGCGGCGAGCGGGTGCCCAAATACCGGACACAAATACCGGACGACCCCTTGCCGGTGATCGGACCCGATGATATATTTTTCATGAATGAGGTGATGTTATGCCCGCGTATGTCGAACACAGGCTGAAGTTCACCTACGAAGATCTGCTCGCCATACCGGAGGACGACCCATACCGCCACGAGATCCTCGACGGCATGCACGTGGCCAGTCCATCTCCGGTATACCGGCACCAGACGGTCTCGCGCCGCATTCAGCACCAGCTCTTCGCGCAGATCGAGGCGAAAGGTGCCGGTGAAGTCGTCGACGCACCGATGGATGTCGAGCTTGGAACGTACGATATCGTCGAGCCCGATATCTTCGTCGTCCTCGCCGGCAACCCTCGCGTGAAGATCGATACCATCGTGCACGGCACGCCGGACCTGATCGTCGAGATCCTCTCGCCGTCGACCGCGGAGCGTGACCGGACGATCAAACTCGAACGCTACGAGGAATCCGGCGTTCCCGAGTACTGGATCGTCGATCCCGAGACCGAGAACGTGGCGGTCTATCGCTACGACGGAGCGGCCGGCCGATACGCCGCACCGGAGTTCTATCGCGAACGGCTGCGATACCGCTCCGGCGAGATCGACGCGGAGGTGGATCTCCTCGAGGTCTGGAGGCAGTAGCCTCCCGGCCGGACCCTTACCCGAGCACGCTGCGCGCGATGAGTGCCACACCGAGCAGAATCAATGCCCAGTCGGTAATCAACCTCAGGCGCCGCGCATCGAGGCGGCGCGAGAGCCGTATGCCGGCAGCGGTGGCGACGACCGCGAGCGGGAGGGCCGCGGCGATCGCCGGAGCTCTCTCGACCGGAATTGTGCCGCCGACCGCATGGGCGGCGACGATCAGGCTGCTGGTGGCGAGAAAGAAGAACTGAAGATCGGCCTTCGCGCGACGCCGGTCGTCGATTTGTGAATAGAGGTAGGCGACGATCGGCGGGCCCGGTGTCGCAAACGCTCCGCCGAGCGTTCCGGCGGCCGCCGCCGCAAGCGCTCCGAGAAGCCGGGAGCGACGTGGTGAGAGTGCGGCGGCGCCGACCCCGGCGGTGCCGGCTTCGGCCGAGCCGGCCCCCGCGTCGCCGGTGCCGGAGCCCCCGACCCCGGCCCCGCCGATCGCACGATTTGCCGCAGCTGCCCGGGCAACGGTTTCACGCAACTGCGAGATTCCGATACCCGCGGTTACCGCTCCGAGGGTGACGAGCACGATCTCCTGAGGGGCTCTCGAGACGAACAGCACCCCGAACGGCAGGAAGAGCAGGGCGACCGCGATGAGCTTCATCATCCCTTTCCACGCGATTTCCGCACGATGGACTACCACCCCGGTTATCACGACCGCGAGGCCGAGCACCGCCCCGATCCCCGCCGCCTGCGCCGGGCCGACGAAGAACGTCAACACCGGGACCGTGATCACCGCGAAGGCGAAACCGGTCACACCCTGTACGAGCCCGGCGACGATTGTGACGGCGATGATTGCCGCGGCAACCATCACGGCGTGTGCCCCGCCGTGCCGTCGCGCTCGGGTCCGCCGTGCATCCCGGCAGCGAACACGCGGCCCAGCTCAGCGGCAAGCCCCGCGGGGTTTTCGCGCCACATGAAGTGGTCGCACCCCGTAAGGAGGCGGAACTCGCTGCGAGGTAGGAGCGATGCGACCTGTTCTACCGGCCGGCTCGGCCGGATGTCGTCCTCCGGATAGATGAAGTGGACCGGCCGATCGAGATCCCCCAGCTCCGCCAGGAGTCCCGGACGCTGAATCGTTCGCCGCCAGTCATCGGCGAGCTGTGTCTTTGCCCGAAGATTTACCGGGAAGTCGAATTCGGGAACGTCCTCCTCCCCGCGCCCACGGCGGGCACGGTAAATCCGGTACCATTCGCGCGGTTCGCTCGCGCGGCCTCCTGCGAGGCAGACCAGTGATCGAACCCGATCGGGGTGGCGAAGCGCATAGAGGAGTGCGAGATCGGCGCCGAAGGAGTGGCCGCAGACGCTCCATCGCCGGAGGCCGTACGAGCGGCGAATCGCTTCGACGTCATCGATCGCCTGCTCGACGGTGAATCGGTCCTGTCGAACGCCGGCAGTGTTTCTGCTTCGCCCGCAGCCGCGCGGGTCGAAGCGGATAGCGAGTATCTCCGCAGGCAGAAGCTCCGCTACGGGGCGGAGATAGTCGGGGCAGCCGGGGCCGCCACTCCAGAGGAGAACTGCGTGCCCTGTGTCGGGATCGGTGGAGGCGGATACTCGCGCGGCGCACCACAACTCGGCGCCGTCGGCGCGCACGCTCCGCTCATGCCAGGTTGTCATTGTCTCGTCGATGCTCCCGATGCAATCAGGTTCGGCTTGGCGGGTCAAGCGCGGCGATGGCGCCGGCCGATACCAATGTCGTGGCGGCTGCGGCGGCATGACCACACGGGAGCATGCTCACCGTTGACGCGACGGAACATCATACGTCCCGGAGCTTGTCGGACATATGGGCAGAATTGAGTATTGGCACAACCTATTGCATACTTCAGACCATCAACATGCAAGCTCGCACGAGGGTATGCGCCCAATACTCAATTCCGAAGTGAAGTCCGACAAGCTCATAGCTGGACCGGAGCCAGGCAGGAGGAGTCAGGCGTGGGGGACAAGCGGCCGAACATACTTGTATTCATGACCGATCAGCAGCGAGGCGATACGGTGCTGCCTCATCATCCGGCAAGAATGCCCAACATCGACGCATTTCGCGAACAGGGTGTCACGTTTTCCCAGGCGTTCTGTCCGTCGCCCCACTGTTGTCCGGCACGGGCGACGTTCTTCACCGGACTGTATCCGAGCGAACACGGGGTATGGAACAACGTCGCGGTACAGAACACGCTTTCTCGCGGGCTCAATGACGGTGTGCGGCTTTGGACCGAGGACTTTGCCGCGGCAGGATACGATCTGCATTGGGCCGGGAAGTGGCATGTGAGCTACGACGAGGGACCGGCGGACCGCGGTTTCCGCGTTCATTCGCTGAGCGCCGGCCCGGATGATGGGCGAGAGCGTACGATGGACCGGACGTGGGACGCGTACCGACGCATTGCCGCGGATGAAACCGCTAACGGCGCGTCGCGTTCGAGAGGAGAAATCGTGCGGCCCGGCTACGGGAGTTACACCCACTACGGCGTGCGCGAGAACCCGTTCGGCGACGAAGATCATGTCGATGCGGCGATGGAGGCGTTGAAGCAGTCCGGACGCCGCGATGTTCCCTGGATGATGTATGTCGGCCCGCTCGGTCCGCACGATCCGTACTTCGTCCCGCAGCGTTTTCTCGACATGTACGACGCGGACTCTATCGAGCTTCCGGAATCATTCAACGACTCGATGGAAGATAAACCGAACCTCTATCGCCGTACGCGTGGGGTATTCGATCAACTCACAATCGAGGAACACAAAGAAGCGCTCCTTCACTACTATGCATTCTGCACCTATGAGGACTATCTGTTCGGCCGTGTTCTCGAAGCCCTCGAAACCACCGGCCAGAGCGATAACACGGTCGTGCTGTTCTGCTCGGACCACGGAGACTACGCGGGCGAGCACGGACTCTGGTGCAAGGGCCTGCCGTGTTTCCGCGGCGCCTACCATGTTCCGGCGATAATCAGATGGCCCGGAATGCACGACCAGGCGGGGGCCATCGTCGATGAGCTTGTCTCGCTGGCCGACTTCGGCCCGACCTTTCTCGAAGGCGCCGATATAGCCGTTGACCGGGCGTTTACCGGTCGCAGCCTTATGCCGTTTCTTCGAGGTGAGAAACCCGCCGAGTGGCGGAGAGAGGTGTATACACAGTCGAACGGGAATGAGCTCTACGGCATACAGCGCTCGGTCTTTTCGAGCGATTGGAAGCTGGTGTACAACGGCTTCGATTTCGACGAGCTGTACGACTTGAATGCGGATGCACACGAACTGCGGAACGAAATCGACAATCCGGCGCACGCCGGTCGTGTGAGAGAGTTGTACAGACTGCTGTGGCGGTTCGCCGCCGAGCACGGAGACACATGTATCAATCCATATATCATGGTGGCGCTGGCACGATACGGTCCGGCCGAAGCATTCCGATAGCTGAACTGGCAGCACGCTGCAGAACACGTCTGAAAAGCGGTGGCCATTGCGCAACGTATGCCCGCCGCTTATAGTCGGATATTGTGCATTCGGTCACCGAAACGTTCCGAGCCGGGGAATATGGAAATGTTCCGTACGATCTCAGCGGACATGTAGCGATCGTCAGCGGAGCGAACCATGGAATCGGCGCGGCGACAGCCCGGACACTTGCAGGCTGCGGCGCTTCCGTCCTTCTGACCTATCTTCGCATCTCGGATCCGGAGGATCACCCTGAGCCGTATCGAACGAATCGTGCAGCTGACGCCGGGGAGACCCAGGCTGCGATCGAGAGTACCGGTTCGAAGTGCGTGGTTGTCGAGGCGGATCTTCGCGATACCGGCGCAATCCCGAAACTCTTCGATACGGCGGAAGCCGAGCTTGGTGCCGTGGACATCTTAATCAATAACGCGACCGGTTGGGTTGCCGACACTTTTCGTGCCGGATCCGAGCATGTTGCCGGATTGGCGTCGCAACCGCTCAGTGCTGAAACGCACGACCAGGTGTTCGCTGTCGATGCGAGAGCGAACGCGCTCATGATCGCCGAACTGGCAAAGCGACATATCGCCCGCGGGGCGCAGTGGGGTCGAATCGTCGGCCTGACATCGGGCGGACCGTTGGGCTTTCCGACCGAAGCCTCGTACGGCGCCGCGAAGGCGGCGCTTGAGAACTACACTATGTCTGCCGCATTGGAGCTCGCCCCCTACGGAATCACGGCAAATGTCGTTTATCCACCGGTGACCGACACGGGCTGGGTGACCGAATCCGTTCGGGACTTCGTGGAGCGCTCTATGGAGCACATTCATATCGCCTCGCCGGATGAAGTCGCAGAGGTAATCGCCTACCTGTGCTCCGACCATGCGCGACTCATCACAGCGAATGTCCTGCGCCTGAGATAGCTTGTGGCTGTTGATAAACGGCGGGTGCCTGGAAACGGCGGGTGTCCGGCAGCGGGTCTCCCGGCTCGGGAATCAGAGATACCGTCAGGCGAGTGATAGGAAGGCCTCGAGACCAAGCGATTCACCATAAACATTCCGAGAAGTGCACCGCCATGTGCACCTTGACCTGCATAGTCCCTGCGCTCGCCACTGGGATGGGGACGGTTATCATCAAGTGTCGCCCGTCAATCCTCTCCTCGACTTAGAGAGGTCAATAGTCCAGCGCGAACAATGTGGATCAGCCAGAGTGTATGCGACGCTTTTTTTGAACCGTCTTGGGTCGAGCGACTCGATAGCCTCGGCGCAAAATCCGCTCGCACGCGATGTGAATCGACCATCGATGGGAATGGGAGTCAGAAACCAACGCACATGTTCTACGTATGAACTCAAAATTCGCGCCAAATGTCATTTCTATTATGCTGTGTCAAGAACCTAATAGTGCGAGCAAACGGAGATCATGAAATACTCGTGACCAATACCAAGTCGGTCAACGACTTCAATAAGGAGGTCAAGCATGATGCTTCGACAATTCCAGCGTTGGTTTCTCACTGTACTCGTCGGGTTATTCAGTTGTGTGCTGCTCTTCGCAGCCGGTGCACCCGAAGAGGAGCCGGAAGAGATGGACCCGGAACTTGAGCTTGAGGAAATCGCACCGGGGGTGCCGCGGAGCGAGACGCTTATTCTCCAGCCGCAGGACGGTCGAATCGCCAATCCGGACCGTTTTAATCCGTGGGTGGCTCCGCAACCGTTGACGCACGGTCTGCAACAAGGGGCCCTCGATACGCTGTGGTACGTCGGCCAGCTTGACGGGACGTGGAGCAACGCTCTTGCCGCCGAGCGCCCGGAGTACAATGACGACTTCACCGAGCTGACCGTACAGCTGAGAGAGGGGATTTACTGGAGCGACGGCGAGCCGTTCACCGCCGAAGATGTCATTGCAACCGTCGAGGTCCAGATGGAAAACGACGGAATGGAGTACACCGAGTTCTTTCGGACCTACGTCGACTCCGTCACTGCACCCGACGATCACACTGTGGTCTTTGAACTATCCCGTCCCAATTCGCGCTTTCACGTTCAGTTTGTGGTCCGGTGGAGTGCGGCCTATATTATGCCTGCGCATATATTCCGCGAGGTCGACAATCCGGTGGAGTACGAGTTCAATCCGCCGGTCAGTCTAGGGCAGTACGTGCTCAAAGACTACGACTCGGCAGGGTATTGGACTCTCTGGGAAGTACGGGACGACTGGGAGCGCACTTGGGTAGGTCAGGAGTACGGGGAGCCGGGACCGAACTACTTGCTTTACATTCACTACGGAGACGCGTCGAGTCAAACGATCGCCCACTCGCAGCACAATCTCGACATTTCGCAACTTTGGGCTCCCGAGGCGTACGAGTCGCTCCGAGATCACAATCCTGACTATGCCATGGCGTGGCACGAGGAGTTCCCCTATGCCACATTCGGCGATCCGGCGGCACCCGGGGTCACGCTGAACACCGAGGTCGAACCACTCGATAACCGCGATGTGCGGTGGGCACTTGCGTTGACCATCAACCCGGTCGAAACGCTTATGTCCGCTTACGACGGTGCCGCTCGGGTCACACCGATCGCGAATACCCCGACGGATCCGTACTACGACTGGTACTACGGGCCGATGACTTCGTGGCTCGAAGAGTTTGAGCTCGACGTCGAAGT
>PUOG01000234.1 GCA_003552745.1 Spirochaetaceae bacterium | reverse complement strand
TCCCCTTCCATCGGCGTCCGCTCGACCTTCAGCTCGGGGTCGCGCAGGTCGAGATGCTTCGGCCGCACGAAGGTCGCCATTACATCGCTTTCGACCTGACCGTCGCGAGTCAGCGTCCCGAGAAGAATCATCGAGTGCGCTCCGAGCTGTTCGATCTGCTCGTCGAACTCGAGCGATACCACCTCGACCGTTCCCGCCGCCGGGACATCGACATCCTCCTCGCCCAGCGCGATGCACTCCCCGTCGACCGTCCACATCTTCCATTGAACATCGGTTCGGCACGGCTGCGGCTCATCGCTCGTTACATAGAGGGTGATGGTACCCGCCTCGTCATCGACGATCGCCGAGAGAAGGAGGGGCGCGTACGCGCGAACGGCCATGTAGTGCAGCGCCTTCCATCGCCCTTCCCAGTCGATGCTCGCCCAGCTCGCCACCGGCCAGCAGTCGTTCAGCTGCCAGTAGATCGTCCCCATGCCTCGCGGGGCGCTGCGCCGCCAGTGCTCCACGCCGTAGGTGACCGCAAGACCCTGCAGAATCTGCGAAGTCCACAGCACCATATCTTCGCGGGAGGGCAGCTGGAACCACTCGAGCATGTACTGCACGATCGCATCGTTGCCGATCGGGCTGCGCTGATGGTGCTCCATGATGCGGCTGGTAATGTTGCGCTCGCCCGGGGCGACGTACTTCGCGACCGCTTCCGGCTCGGGGAAGCTCTGGAAGCCGAACTCGCTGTTGAATCGATGCTCGCACTCGCGGTACGCCTCGAACGGCTGCCTGCCGTGCCAGACCATCCACAGATGCGCATCGCCGGCGTTCGGATCGTTCGCATCGCCGCGTTTTGTGCCGGGGGTATGCGGACTCGAAGGCCAGTAGTCGCGCTCGGAGTCGAGTTCCGCGACACGACCGGCGAGCAACTCGTCGAAGAGGTGCATGTACGCCTCCCACGTCATCGCGCCGCCGGCCCGTGCATCTTCGCCGTCGCCGATACACGGGTGGATCTGCTCGAGCTCGTTGTTCCCGCACCACAGCGCCAGGCTCGGGTGATGGCGCAATCGCCGAATCTGATCGTCGGCCTCCTCCTTGATGTTCTCAAGAAACGCTTCGTCGGTCGGGTAGGCGGCACAGGCGAACATGAAGTCCTGCCAGACGAGCAGTCCCAGCTCGTCGCACAGATCGTAGAAGAAGTCCTCCTCGTAGATTCCGCCGCCCCACACCCGCAGCATGTTCATGTGTGCGTCGGCGGCGCTCTGCAGCAGCCGCCGGTAGTGCTCGACCGAGACACGGGTTACGAAGGTATCGGCGGGGATCCAGTTCGCGCCTTTCGCGAAGATCGGCCGACCGTTCACCGCGAAATAGAACGACTCGCCCCACTCGTCCGGTTCGCGTACGAGCCGGACGGTGCGCAGGCCGACGCGCTTCTCCAGCCGGTCGAGCACCTGACCGTGGCCGTCGAGCAGGTCGCAGCTGACCGTGTACAGCGTCTGCTCGCCGGCGCCGTTCGGCCACCAGCGCTTCGGCTCAGCGATGTGGAGCGAGACATCCGCCTCCCCGCCGCTGAGTGTAGCGGTTCCCACGGCGACGTCGGTGCCGTCGACCTGTGCACGTACACGCACCGCGGAGGGGGCGGTGTCGTTCGAAGGCGTTGCGCCGGCGGCTTCGTCGCGGCTGCCGCCGGCGGCGTTTCCACCGGCATCGCCGCCCCCGGTCAGCTCGCTTGTGACGTGTACGGTGAGATCGGCGGCCTCGTCGGTCAGCGAATCCTGGGCGATCCGCAGGTCGGCGAGCCGCCCTCCGTCGAAGGCGACGATCCGAATCGGTCGCCAGATCCCCGACGTGGCGCAGCGCGGGCCCCAGTCCCATCCGAAGTTGCACTGACTCTTTCGAAGCTGGTTCACGCCGAGCAGCCGCTCCGCCCCGATTCCGGTGTGCCAGTAGAACTCCTGCTCGCTGCGCCGCGCGGCCTCGGGCACCGGCGCATCGAACCGGATTTCTATCGTGTTCTCGCCCGCGGTGAGAATCGAGCCGACATCGAACCGCCAGGTGCGAAAGGCGTTGTCGACGCGGCCGAGAGAGCTGCCGTTGAGCGTTACCTCGGCGAGGGTATCGAGTCCTTCGCAGACCAGCTCGACACGCTCGTGCGAGAGCAGCTC
Organism: Spirochaetaceae bacterium; assembly: GCA_003552745.1. Lineage (GTDB taxonomy): Bacteria > Spirochaetota > Spirochaetia > DSM-27196 > SKKC01 > SLAN01. Next base: position 1,904 of record PUOG01000234.1, on the reverse strand, counting down.
GGAGTCGACGCGAAACGTGCGCGAGAAGAGCCAGTCGGTTTCACCGACCCACATCTGAGGGAGCTCGTTATCGCGGAAATACGGATCTTCGATGATCCCCTCGCGCAGAAGATCGGTGTGCACGCAACCCGGAACGACCGCCCGCACGCCGTCGGGCGGAAGATCCGCCGATACTCCCTTGTCCACCTGCCGCAGCGTCCAGTCACCGTCGAGTGAGAGATAGTTCACGCATTCCTCCGTCTATTTTGTCCCGGCCCGTCGCGCGTTGAGCAGCCGTGCGGCAAGCTCGGCAAAGCCGCGACCGTTTGGTTCTCTGGTTATCCATTTCGGGTGATGTGTCATGTACTCGAGGGTGTCGCGCACATTCGCCACGCCACAACTCCACGGAAAGAAGGCGAACATCGGCTCGTCGTTCGGCGAGTCGCCGCAGAACACCACACGGCGCAGATCGTCTTCGCGGTCGAAGTCGAGTCCCCAGAGTTTGCCGGCGGCGATAGCGGTCATGGAGCGCTTATCGTAGTCGCCGATCCACGCGTTCACGTGGATCGAGCTGATCTTCGCCGTCGCACCGCACTCGGAGAAGATCGTGCGGATCCGTTCGGCGGCCTGCAGATCGAGAAAAGGCGGTTCCTCGCGGAAGTCGACGGCAATGTCGAACTGACGGAACGGCTGATCCTTCGCCGGTCGCGTTCCGGGAACCTGCCGGTACACCGTTTCGGCGATCTCGCGAAGCCTCTCCGCGTGCTCCCCCGGCGCCGCTGCGTTCGGGTGATAGAGCTCGCGGCGGATCCCATCCTCCAGATAGTAGACGAATGCCCCGTTCTCACCGACAACCGCCTCCACCGGCCATTGACGGATGATGCAGTCGCACCAACCGGCCGGACGACCGGTGACCGGCACCACACGAAATCCGTCACGCGACAGCTGCCAGATCGCGTCGAACGCCTCGCTCTCGAGCCTGTTTTCGCGAGTAAGCGTATCGTCGATATCGCAGAAGACCGTCTCTACCCCGCGCAGATCATCGATCTGCCATTCGCCGATCGGTCGCGCACTCGTCGACTGTTCCATTATCCCTGATCGTTGTTCGAAGTGCGGAAGACGCGGAGATAGTCGCCGAACGACAGCAGCGACAGAGCGGCGGCCGCGATGTAGAGGACGAGCGCGATGACGCTGACCACGCCGATGATACCGCCGTCCTCGATCGGCAACGGGGTGAAGCGACCGATACGACCGAGCGGCTCGAAGAGGTCGACACGGTTGAGCGACGAGAGCAGGATACCTGCCCCGGCCGCGAACGAGTAGGTGAGCGTCTTCAGTTTGCCGCCTCTCCGGGCGGCTAGGGCGACGCCGCGACGGTACATCAACAGTCTGACGAAGACGATTCCGAATTCGCGGTACATAATAATGATGAACGCCCAGATCGGCATGAGATTGGAAGCGGCGAGACAGACGAAGTAGGTCAGTCGCGCGATGACGTCGGCGAACGGATCGAGTACCTTTCCGAGGTCGGTAACCTGGTTTCGCCGCCGGGCGACCTCCCCATCCGCCATGTCGGAGAACTCGACATAGAGAAAGAGCACCCAGATGATGACGATCGAGCCTTCGAGGAACACCCCGCTCCACAACGGCAAAAAATAGACGAGAAAGAAGACCGGTGACAGGAAGATGCGTGAAGCGGTCAGACCGTTGGGAAGGTTCACAATAGCCAGAACGGTACGTCGACGCCGCTTTCGCTGTCAAGCAAAGAGCGCCGGGCGGATGTCGTTGTACTCGTGCTTGCGGAAGTAGCTGTAGAGAACGCGGTAGCCCTGCCTGGTTCGTCGCTTGATCGTGCGGCGCAGCGCAGCATCGAGCTCAGCCTGCGTATCGAAGGTGTGGAGTCGCTCGGATCCGCTGCCGTGCAC
>PUOG01000032.1 GCA_003552745.1 Spirochaetaceae bacterium | reverse complement strand
GGATCGATGTAGGACTCATCAACAAGGCCACTCTGAATGTGGTAGATGAAGAGATGATGAAGCGTCTCGGCGATTCTCCGGCGGTGCTTCTCGTCGAAGCACAGAACTCGCGAACCGGGCTTGGTATCCGCTTCGGCACCTGGATGCTCGAGCGAGGGCTCACCCCGCGTTATGCGCACGTGGGCACGCATCGCCAGGGGTCGGGCGGGCTCGCCGAACACACCCTTCATCAGGGACTCGGCACCGAGGATATTCGCCGCGCCTTCCGGGATCTGCAGAAGTAGCCCCGAACCCGCGGACGGGAATCGGGCGAGTTTACCATAGATCGACTACATGCCAGCCGGCCGCGTCCGCGTGGTCGGCTGCAATCTTGCCGAGCGGCCATGCGGCGGTCATCTCCGCCGGAAGGAACTCCCGCCCTTCGAGCTCGAATCGACTGCGCTCCGGCGCCCCGGCCGGGCTTGCAGTACCCTTCGGTTCACCATCGACCTCACCATCGCCGTTCTCGGCGTCGTCCGAGCCGACGATCGCAATCGCATGCGAGTGTTCGGTGCTGACCATCATCTGCGCATCGATCCCGAGATGGTCGAGAAGCGCAACGTAGATCACGGCAAGGCTGTCACAGTCGCCGCTTGCGCTCATGAGGCTCTCCACGACCGGCTGAAACAGCGCCGGATTCTGAGCCTGCGTGAACTCGAATGACTGCAGCCATGAGAGCACCACGTCGGCACGCTCCGATTCGGCGATCCCGTTCGACTCGAACAGCGAATCGATTTCGTCGGCGAGACCCGCGAGTCGGGCGTAACTGTCGCGATATATGACCCGGAAGTACCGACGCCAAGCGCGCAACCACTTCGGATCTTCCTCGCTCGCAGGCGCGAGAGTGGCTTCCTCCCCCCTCGCGAAGTCACTGAACTCATAGCGCTCGAGAATCGTCGCCTCACGGCTGATCAGGATGTTACCCGTCTCGGCGGCGTTCGCCCCCGCGGAGAAGGTCACCGAGGTTTCCTCCGGGAGTCCTCGCGCGTTCGAGCCCGGGAACGGAATCGCGACATCCTCGGTATCGAATACCGTCCCTTCGAAGAAGACACTCACCGGGCCCGGAAGCGGTTCGACCGGAACCAGCGAGTCGGCGACCGACAGAAGCTGCTCTTCGGCATCGAGGCGATCGTCCTCCGGTGCGCTGACGAAGAGCACCGCGATTCGCCCGTCGACTTCGATCGTCATGAGGTATCCGCTGCGATTCCCGCTCAGCTCCACGTCGGAGAAGAACGCTTCCTCGCCGGCGTAATCGAAGACCGCCACATCGCCGGCGGCGTCGACCTCGTTGGCGGCCCCATCGAGCGCCTCATCTATCGATACTCCCTCGGCCCTGCTGACATAGAGCTCGGCTCGCAGGTCACCGTACTCGAAAAGCCAGGCGGAATCGGCGGCTGCGCCGCCGTTCGAGCTCTCGGTCAGCTGCCATCCGATCGGCAGGTCGAGCACGAGATCGGCATCCGGGTACTCGAAGTAGTACGCGGCCGCGTAAACCGGGGCGAGGAGAACAATGGCGCAGATGATGAACACACTTCGTCGTCGCATATATTCTCACATTCGACACGGTTCGCCGGCCTCTTGAGGGCGGTCGCGGCCATCAGCTACGATCGAATGCATCTGTCATGATCGAACACATTCAACCGTCGGTGGTCGACGGCGTCTGTAAGGCGCCGGCGAGCAAGTCACACACGATCCGCGCGCTGCTCATCGCCTCGCTCGCCGAAGGAGTCAGTCGCATCGATCATCCGCTCGAAAGCGATGACGCGCGGAGTTGCATCGATGCCTGCCGCGCCCTCGGGGCGGAGATCACCCGCACCGACAGCGACGCGCTGCTCGTGGCCGGCACCGGCGGCCCCCCGTACGCCTCCGGTCAACCGATCGATGTGGGCAACTCCGGAACAACCCTCTACCTCGCGATGGGCATCGCGGCGACCGCTACCGGCCTCACCGAGTTTACCGGCGACGAGCAGATACGGCGGCGCAGCGCGGCGAACCTGCTCGCCGCCCTCACCGACCTCGGTGCACGGGCGTACTCCCGCGGCGAGAACGGTTGCGCCCCGCTTACCGTCGGAGGGGGGATCGCCGGCGGAACGACGGCCATCGAATGCCCGACGAGTCAGTATCTCAGCTCGCTCCTGCTCGCCTGTCCGCTCGCAGCCGGCGACTGCACGATCGAGGTACCACTTCTGTGGGAACGGCCGTACGTCGACATGACGCTGTGGTGGCTCGACCGCCAGCAGATCGAGTACCGCCGCGAAGGCTATGAACGCTTCTTCGTTCCCGGAAACCAGTCGTACCGCCCGTTCCGCACCGATGTTCCCGGTGACTACTCGAGCGCCACCTTTCTCTTCGTCGCCGCCGCGGTCACCGGGGGGACGGTCACCGTCCGCGAACTGCACGACGACGATCCGCAGGGCGACGCCGCGGTGCTCGACATGCTCGAATCGATGGGATGCACGGTAAACCGCCCCCGTCCGCGCACGATCCGTCTCGAGAGCCCCGGTTACGGCTCGCTCAAAGGCGGTTCGTTCGACCTGAACGCAACCCCGGATGCGCTGCCGGCGCTCGCGGTGGCCGGTGCGGCATGCCGCGAGCCGTTGCATCTCGCAAATGTCCCGCAGGCACGGGAGAAGGAAACCGACCGTGTTGCCGTCATGGCGCAGGAACTGGGTAAGCTCGGAATCCGTACCGACGAGTACCGCGATGGAATCACCGTCTATCCCGGGGCGATCTCCGGCGGCCGGGTCTCGGGACACGGTGACCACCGGGTGGTCATGGCCCTCGCGCTCGCCGGCCTCGCAGCCGCCGATGAGATCTCCATCGAAGGCGCCGAAGCGGCGGCGATAACGTTCCCTTCCTTTTTCGACACGCTTCGCTCGCTCTGCCGTTGAGGCCGTACCGATGAACGCACAGCGCCTGCCCAGCGAACGAATCGCCGCTTTCGTCGACAAGCACGGCTTCACCGCCGGCGCGGTCAAGCCGATCCCGACCGGTCTCTTCAACGAAAGCTTCTACGTACGTACCGTCGAGGGACCCGACCTCGTCGTTCGTGTCGCTCCGGCCGACGACGCCGGTTTCGTCTTCTACGAACGCGGCATGATGGCTCAAGAGCCGGAGATCCATGCTATCGTCCGGCGGCGCACCGATATCCCCGTTCCGCGTGTTTTCGCATACGACGAAACCCGTACGGTACTCGACCGGAATGCGCTCATCCTCGAGCGCCTCCCAGGCCGTCCCCTCTCCGCCCGCCGTCTAGACCATCGTGCGGTCGACCGGGTTCTGGAGGCAGTCGGTACATGTCTTCGGACACTGCACGGGCGATGTACCGCGCGTCAGTACGGCTATCTCGGCGCCCACGCGCCGATGGCTCCGGCCGATTGCTGGAGCGATGCGTTCGCCGACATGTGGGACCGCCTGATCAGCGATCTCGAAGGGTGCGGCGTCTACCGTCCGGAGGACGGAGAACTGGCGAGGAGCGCGCTTCGCAATCATGAGGCGGTATTCGACTACAGCGAACCGGCCTCACTTCTCCACATGGATATCTGGGCACAGAATATCCTTGCTGATGATGAGGGCTCGCTCTGCGCCATCCTCGACTGGGACCGTGCGCTGTGGGGCGACCCGGAGATCGAATTCGCCGTCCTCGACTACTGCGGATTCGATACCGAGGCATTCTGGCGCGGCTACGGCGGTCGCCCCGACCGAACCGGCGACGCCAACATCCGCCATCGCTTCTATCTGCTCTACGAGCTGCAGAAGTACCCGGTCATCTGGACCCGCAGGCGCGGAGGAAAGGCCGGCTCGATCGCGGAGTATCGCGACTACGCGCTGCGTATTCTCAGAGAGCTGCATTCCGGTGATAATGCGGGCCTATGAAACCGAGAACTGTATTCGCGTTGCTGCTGCTGGTCGTAGCGCTGCCGGCCCACGCGCAGGAGTTCGGCGGCGGGGTGAGCGTGTTCATCCCCGAATCGCTGTACGAGTTCGGCGACGGGAGTGTCAGCATCGAAACGAGCTTCGAGACCTCGCTTACG
>PUOG01000015.1 GCA_003552745.1 Spirochaetaceae bacterium | reverse complement strand
CTTCGGGCTTCGATTCCGGATCGCTGAGAACCTGGATCGTCTTCGCCCGGTCGGAGGCGGAAACACCGGTAGTGGTACCCTCGACCGCATCCACGCTCACGGTGAAATTCGTGCCGTGGAGTGCTCCGGTGGAACCGTTTTGAGGCGATAGCCGGAGCCGTTCGGCGATCTCCTCTTCGATCGCAAGGCAGACCAACCCGCGCCCTTTCGTCACCATGAGGTTGATGGTTTCAGCGGTCACCGCGGAGCCGGCGGCCACGAAATCGCCCTCGTTCTCGCGGTCGGCATCATCGATAACGATAATCGTACGTCCGGCGGCGATCTCCTTCACCGCTTCTCTCACCGTGACACTTTCGATCGCCTCGATCGCCGTTCGCACTCCGTTACTCATGCGTACCCCCACTTCGTCAGCTGCTCGACATCGAGCCTCCCGGCGCTGTTCGTCCATGCGGTCAGCATGCGTGCAACGTACCTCCCGAGAATATCGGTCTCGATGTTCACCTTATCGCCGGGATCGAAGGAGACGAGATTGGTGTGCTTCGCGGTGTGCGGCACGATGTTAATGCCGATCTCACATCGCTGTATCGAGGCCACCGTCAAGCTGACCCCGTCGACGGCGATACTCCCTTCCGGCACCACCAGCGGCATAAGCTGCTCGGGAAGCTCTATCAGCAGTAGCCAGTTCTCGCCGCGCTGTTCGACCGAGCGGATCTCGGCGACTCCGCTCACATGCCCCTGCACCATGTGCCCGCCGAGCCGGGCGTCTGCGCGCAGAGAGCGCTCGAGATTCACCGGCACTCCGGCTTCGAGTCGCCCCAGTGTCGTCTTCTCGAGCGTCTCTCCTACCGCCTCGCAGGAGAAGCTCTCGCCGTCGAACGCGACGACTGTCTGACAGACACCGTTGACGCTGATCGAGTCGCCGATCTTCAGATCGTCTGCGATGGTCCGTATGGCAATGCGTAACCTGCGTCCACCGTCGATGTCGACGCTCTCGGTGACGTGCCCCACCTCTTCAATTAATCCTGTAAACATAGCACTCCCGCCATCTGGTCGAATGCCCGTCCCTCACCGGGCGCCCGAAGACTTCCGTATGTTCTCGCCGGATCGATCAGTCCGGTCACAAGCACATCCTCCCCGACCGTTCGCGTCGTCACGCACCGCAGGTGGGGACGACTCTCGGCGCCTTCCACGCCGATATCGCCGAGCCATTCAACACCGGCGCCCATGAGCGACGGGTTCGTATATACGCTGAGCCGGTCTACGAGGTGGCGCCGGATCATCGCCGTTGCGAGCCCGCGGCCCCCTTCGACCAGGATACTGGTAATCCCCCGTCTTCCGATTTCCTGCATCGCAACGAAGAGGTCGATGTGACCGGACGCATCGGTCGGACACGTAATGAGCTTGACCTTCGTGCCCGCGAGCTCGCCGCCGCGACGTATCTCGGCCTCGCGAGTACAAAGCACGTATACCGGAGCGGCATCGTCGGAAGCCATCCGGGAGCCCGGCACCGCCCGTAAGCCGCTGTCGACGATGATTCGCGCTGGATTACGCCCTTCGACATGCCGTACGGTCAACGACGGGTCGTCGCTTATCATCGTGCCGGCGCCGACCATCACCGCATCGTACTTACTGCGCAGACGGTGCACCTCGATCCGCGATTGCTCGCCGCTGATCCAGTGAGAGCTGCCGTCGCGGGAGGCGATTCGCCCGTCGAGCGTCGCCGCAATCTTCAGGTGCACGTACGGAACGCTGCGCTGAATCCAGGCGAAGAAAGGCTCGTTGAGCAGGCTCGCCTCATCCCGCAGGACACCGTAGGTCACCGAGATACCCGCCTGCTTCAACGCCTGCTCACCGAGCCCGGCCACGTGCGGGTTCGGGTCATAGACGGCGAACACGACACGCGAAACTCCGGCATCTATGATCTTCTCAGTGCACGGGGGCGTCCGTTTGTCGGGGGTGCGATGACAACACGGCTCCAGATTACAGTAGAGCGTCGAACCGCGAGCGGTACTGCCCGCGCTCTCCAGTGCCTTTGCCTCCGCGTGCGGGGCACCGTACGATTCGTGCCATCCCTCCGCGACAACTTCGTCGTCTACGACGACAACCGCACCAACCATTGGATTTGGTGAAGTACGACCGGCGCCGAGACGGGCAAGCTCCAGCGCACGTACCATGTGCCGCTGATCGCTGTCCATGAGAACTCCTTAATCAAGCGTGGAGGGGAAACGAGCAAGTCGGAATAGCGCCACCCGAGGCAACCGCATACCCCGCCCGAGAACGCGGCGTTGCGACGAGTGCGTAATCTTCTCCCCTCCGGACTATACCGTCGGCGCCGGAATTTCACCGGCTCACTCCGTTACGGAATCGCGGGCTATCACCGCCGGTCAGGAATTCCGCGGCATTCACCGCGGTCACCGTGCCCCGAAGATTACTGAGGTTACAGTGTGCTGCGCGGGAGAAAACGTGTCAATGAGCAAAGACAGCCTCACTACGTCGCCGCGATCAATTTATCGATTCCGCGATCCCAATCGGCGATGCGCGTCCGCCAGTCAAAGCGTGAGGCCCACCTACGCCTCGCCATCCGGCTCTCCCCGCACCAGAGCGCGGGCTCGGCAAGCACCGCTTCGAGCACCTCGACGAGTTGGCTCGCTCCGTCGTAGAAGCACGCATCGGTGCCGCCGTACAGCTCCGGGTACGAAAGAGAGCGCGGCAGCACAGGGAGTAATCCGGCACGTACCGCCTCGAGAACCGCAAGACCGAAGTTCTCCTGCCGGGCGGTAGAAACGACAATATGGGACCGCGCAACGATCGACCGGTACACCTTGCGGTCCTCGACGAAGCCCCACTCCACGATCCGATGCGCGAGGCGTGTGCGAGCGGCTTCGAACGCGCACGGAACGCGCCTGCCCGACCCACCGAGAACCGCCAGCCGCCACTGCAGTTCCGGCCGGTCGAGCGACTCGAGCGCTTCGAAAAATACCTCCGGAGCCTTGTCGTGTTCCCAGCGATGGTTCCACACGATCACGGGTGCTGCGGCTTCCTGATCGTAATCGTGATCGTGCCCGGGGCTCGACACGGCCGGTGGATTCACACCCGGATACACCACCTGCGATGCAGAGGCAACCTCCTCGACGAGATCTCGACAGCGAAAGTCGGGCATCTGTCCGAGCAGCGTCCGCGCGCCCTCGAGAAAGGCGTTACGACACCAGTGTGAGTTGAACCAGACCGCGTCGGCGGCCAGCGCCGAAGCGAGATCGGTGAGACCGTAATTGGCGTCGGGGGTCTCGCCGGTCGACGTCGGATAGCTGAACTGGTGCTCGTGCATGTACAGGAGGACCGGCGCACCAAGTTCCCGACATCGCGTGCGCAGCAGCGACACATCGGTCGGCGTCGAACAGATAACAAGGTCGGGATCCTCTTCGGCGATACGCCGCCGCAGCTCTGCACCGAGATGGTAGGCAGAGCCGCGCAGGCGCCACTTCCAGTGGCGCGCCGGCATAGTGAGTAACGTTACCTGATATCTCGAATGATTGACGATCGCGTCGGCTATCGCCCGGTGAGAACCGCCGTAGTACGGCTCGAGAAAGAATACCTTGCAGGCCGAAGCCCTCAGAGTTACTCCTCGCGCATGCACTTGTCGGGGCCGGGACACGGACCGCCGAGTGTCACCCGCATCGTGTCGAACTGATAACCGGTTCGCTCGCGAAGCATATCCGCGATATCGCTCATATCGGCCTCGACGTCGCACACCTTACTGCATTCATGGCAGAAAAAATGGACATGCTCGGCGTGATGAAGCTCGTAAACCGACCGTTTCCCCGGCAGCGGAACCTCGCGCAGGATTCCATTCTCCGACAGCGTATGGAGATTCTTGTAGATCGTCGCAAGGGAAATCGAAGGGAAGTGGGCCTGCGCCCGCCGAAACAGCTCATCGACGTCGAGGTGGCCTTGTGCTTCGATCTCGCGCAGCAGCATGAGGCGCTGCGGTGTAACCTTGAGGCCGCCGGATCGTATGAAGTGCTCAAGTTGATGTTCGCCCATATCTTTTACCTCTTAATGGCGCTTATCGCCCAATCTATTCGCTTCAAAGACTAACATGCGCCATCACGTTTGCAAACTTCTGTAACCCGCGCGGGCAAGAAGAAAAATGCGCAATTTGGCCGCTCTTGACGCGTGCGGTGCCCCACTCTATTTTCGAGATACGATGGTGAGGCGACTCCCGAACGAAAACCCCGGACCGCACAGCCCGGACAGCGGCATGACCGCCGGCGTAGAGCTCGGCGCCGCCGATCGAGCCATAATCCTCATCCACGGTCGCGGAACGACCGCCGAGAGCATCGTCGGTCTCACCGACTATCTCGGCCTTCCCGGGTTCTACGTGATCGCCCCCCAGGCGCACGACTTCACCTGGTATCCGTACAGTTTTCTCGAATCGATCGAACGGAACGAACCCGGTGTCTCTTCGGCGCTCGCCACCATAGACACTCTCGTCGATCGGGCGATGGAAGCCGGCATTGCCTCCGAGTCGATCTACCTGTTGGGATTCAGCCAGGGAGCGTGTCTCGCAACCGAATACGCCGCTCGTGCCGCATCGCGGGCCGGAGCCGGGGGATTCCGACTCGGCGGAGTGTTCGGACTCAGCGGCGGACTCATCGGTGCTCCGGGTACCGCTCGCGACTACGAAGGTTCGCTGAACGGCACGCCGGTCGTTCTCGGCTGCAGCGACGTGGATATGCACATTCCGAAGGAGCGCGTAGACGAAACCGCCGAAACGCTCGCCCGGCTCGGGGCCGAAGTCGACAAACAGATCTATCCGGGCATGGGCCATACCGTGAATGACGACGAGATCGCGCGCATAAACGCGATCCTGTCGGTCCGGTAGGGCCCGGATCGCCGCCCGGCCGTTCACGCCGGCGCCTGAACGGACTCCGCTACATCCGAGTGTGAGCTGCTACCCTGTATGAAGAACTGACGCACCGATTCGATCTCGCACGTTTCCGCCTCCTCGAGCGTTCCTTCGAAGACCGCCTCGCCGTCGTCGAGAAAGAGCATCCTGTCGGCGATGCGACGGATGCTGTTCAGCTCGTGCGTCACGACGATTACCGTAATGCCGAGCTTGCGGTTCAGTCCGACTATGAGTTGATCGAGCGAAGCGGCGGTGACCGGATCGAGCCCCGCGCTCGGCTCGTCGAAGAAGGCGATCTCCGGGTCGAGGGCGAGGGTCCGTGCCAGCGCCGCACGTTTTCGCATGCCACCGGAGAGCTCGGAGGGCATCAGGCGCTCGACTCCGACCAGCTCCACGAGCTCCAGCTTGCGCAGCACGATTCGCTCGATCACGTCCGCCGGAAGTCGCGTATGCTGCTCGAGCGGTACGGCTATGTTGGCGCCGACGGTCAGGCTCTGAAGCAACGCACCGTTCTGGAAAAGCACTCCGATCCGCGGGCGCAACGTTATCAGCTCATCTTCATCGAGTTCACTGATATCCCGGCCGAATAGCTCGATCGTTCCGGAGGTCGGATTTATGAGACGAAGGATATTGCGAAGGAGCGTCGTCTTTCCGCATCCGCTGCGACCCGCCACGACGGTGATCTTCCCGCCCGAGAATGTCGCATCGACGCCGTGCAACACTTCGACATCGCCGTAGTGGGAGCGAAGGTTCCGTACACGTAGAACCGCTGTCGACCGTTTGCTCATAAGATGTACCAGAGGCTGAAGATGACGTTCAGCACGACAATCGCGAAAATCGACGAGACAACCGCCTGCGTGGTAGCCTGACCTACTTCGACCGCTCCGCCGGTGACCTGATAACCGCAGTAACAGCTCGTCATCATAATCGCCCAGCCGAACAGAAGACCTTTCAACATGAGAAACGCCGCATCGGGTACACCGAGGATTCCCACGGCACGATCGATGAAGCTTTGCGCGGGCTGCCCGACGAAGGTCGTGCTTATCAACACGCCGCCGAGCAGGCCGACGGCGGCGCTCAGAATCGAGAGCAATGGCGTTACAATCGTGAAGGCGATCATTTTCGGGGCGATCACGTATTCAACCGGCCGAATTCCCATTGCTCGCAGCGCATCGAGCTCGTCGGTCACCCGCATCGTGCCGATCTCCGAGGCTATCGCCGAACCGCTGCGTCCGGTGACGATAATCGCGGTCAGCAACGGCCCCATCTCGCGCACCATCGCGAGTCCCATGAGATCCGCAAGAAACGGTCCGCCGCCGAATCGTTGGAGCTGGACCGCACCCTGCAGCGCGAGAATCACCCCGATAATGAACGAGAGGGTGGATACGATCGGCACTGCGTTCAACCCGGTCACGATAATCTGCTCAGTGACCTCCCCCTTGCGGTGACCGGAGGGGCGCACGACGTTACGTACCGACCAGTAGAATATCTCGCCGCTGAGGATAAACGCATCGACGAGAATGCCGAACACATACCGGAGCGTGTCGAAAACGTCGCGGATGGTGATTCGACTTCGCTCTACCGGCGCCGGCTCGACCGGCTCACCGGCAAACAGCTCGAGCATCTCGGAGACGTTCGGCGCGGCGTCACGCAGCTCGAGCGGCTTTCCGAACAACCCGTCTCGCAGTCCTTCGAGCATACCGATTCCCGCGCTGTCGAGCCTGGTCACGCGCGAGAGGTCGACGGCGCGTAGCTGCGCCAGTTGGACTCTTCTAAGCTCCCGCGAAATCGCCGGAACCCTATACCGGGTCAGCTCTCCTGCGAGCACGAGTCGGTCACCATCGGAGCAGACGCTTTGCTTCGCGATCAGCCGCTCGTCGCTCATCGCCCGGCCCGACCGTCTTCACCGGCGTCGCGAATCTTCGAATCGAAATCGTAGATCGCTTCGAGCATGACGCGATTGACATCACCGGCGAACCTCTCGAGTCCGCCGTTTCCGGACGTCGGCTCATTGTAGTCCACGTGATGCCGTGCAATCGTTCGGGCCGAATCGCCCTTCGATCGCGCCTCCAGAACAAGCTCGACGCGTGTATGCGGCGTGTCACCATCAACATATTCCAGACGCCGAATCGCCGAGTGAATCTCGTGGTCGGCAACCCCACGATCGAACTCACCGAGCACCGAAGAGTAGGTACCCGCCTCCTCGAAATAGCGCTCGAGCAGCGTCTGCAGCGAATCGCGCAGCTCAACGCCCCACATGTCATCTCCCAGGTACTGATAGCGTGCGCTTTCGCCACGCAGCACGATCTGTCGGCGATCGTACGCTGGAGCCACCGACGTCTCGAGAACACGCACCACGCCAAGGGACGAGCCCTGAGGCAGGTCAGGTGGCGACTGGTATTCGATCGCGTAGTAGTAGGTCTCCCGAGGTTCGGGTAAGATCGAGCAGCCGAGTGTCACCAAGGCAAGCAGCACAATCGATAATCGTTTCAGTTCAGTCATCGGATCGTACTCCCACCGCTTCGCCCGCGCAACAGCAGCGATGGATCGCTGTCGATTTGTGATGCCACATCGCTGAGCGAGCGAATGGCACGCTGGAACGAACGAAGGCTGCTCGTCACCGCGTGCCGGTTTTCCTGGACAATAAGACCGAACTCATCGACCGTTGTCCCCGCCCGCGTAATGACCGAGTCAATGTTATTCACGGAGCGGTTCAGTGTTTCGGCGGTCTCGGCGAGCTGAAGATCGCCGGTACTTTCTTCAAGATTGCGGGTAATCGTCTGCAGGCTCCGTGCAGCCGACTCTATGCCTTCCATGGTTTCGCTGAGCTGGAATTCGGCGGTACTTCTCTCAATATTACCGGCGACGGTCTGCAAACTCCGGGCCGCCGACTCGATCCCGTCCATCGTTTCCCCGAGTTGGAGCTCACCGCTGGTACGCTCGAGGTTGGCGGCAATCGTCTGAAGGTTTCGGGTCGCCGACTCGATACCGTCCATCGAATCGACCGCACGCAAACTTACTTCCTCGAAGTTGCCGACGATGGTGCGCACACCGGGGCGTACATCGTCCACGGTTCCCCGGAGGCTGCCGAGCAGCGCGGAAAACTGCTCCCGGTTCTCCGGTCCGAGCACCTCGACCAGCGCCTCGATCAACTCGTCAACCCCGCCGGCCACGCTCTCCGCCGAGCCGGTGAGCGTTGCCATGAGCGAGGTTTCGGCGCTCAGTCGATCGCCCGGTTCGAGGAGCGGAGCATCGGACGACCCGCCGCTGAGTTGAAGCTGACTGATGCCTGATATGCCGACCGGAGCAACCGATGCCCGGACGTCCGAGCGCACCGGGATACCGGTCTCAATGCCGATCTCAACGAGGATCACGTCGGGATCTTCCGTGCTGAACTCGATACTGCGCACGTTGCCGACCGATATGCCTCGATACTGCACGGTACCGCCGACCTCCAGTCCGTCTACGGACACGTTCTCGAACTCAACATAGTACGTCTCGTAGGAGCGGAGCAGGCGATCGCCGGCGACCGATATAAAGAAGACAGCGAGAAGTGCCACGCACACCGCAATGAAAATCAGCGCCTTGGCCAGTTTCCCAGGTGTTTTCACTTGAGGGCTCCTCTATTGGGTTGGGCCGGTCCGTCGAGAACGGCGGACGATAGATTCCGTACCGAGTAGATCACCGTACGCCTAAGAATACTGAATATGAGTCCTATCGTGCAACGCAAGCTATTGCTTGCCATATGTCTCCCGCATAAGATGTCCCACATGGATAACGGTCGTGAGGAACGCGGCGGCTACGAGATCACCGAGAGCATGCGGCAACGCTTCGTCGATCGAATCGCCGAGGCGTACGCCGGGGACTATCTCACCGAGCAGGAGTTCGAACAGCGACTCGACACCGCGAACAAAGCACTGGATCTGCGACAGTTGCGCCGGCTCGTTGCCGATCTCCCGGAGATCGACCCCACCGCCGCCGCGGTCCCCGCCGCTCGCCGTCGCGACTCGCTCGCTCAAGGGACGAGCACAAGACCGTCATACGAGGAGTCGGACACGGTGATCTGTGTCTTTTCCGGCTCGGAGCGGAAGGGAGGAACTCCCGCACTGCATACTCGCTCGGTGAATGTGTTCGGTGGATCGGACTTCGACTTTCGCGATGCGGAGCTGCAGCCCGGTTCGGTGTACACGATCGACTGCGTCGCAGTATTCGGCGGCGTCGACATCATCGTGCCGAAAGATGTTAACGTAGATGTGCGCGGTTTCGGGATATTCGGTGGTTTCGACGGCACGAGCTTCAAGGGGGATCCGAACGCACCGACTATTCGCGTGAACGGTTTCGCGCTCTTCGGCGGAGTCGACGTCAAGCGCAAGGAGTAGCTGTATCACGGATCGCAGTGACAGCGGCGAGGACATACGTCCGATTTCACGCCGGCGATTGGCAGTACACACAGCGGCCACCGCGGTACTTTTTCTGGCGATAGTGGTACTGTTCCTTCCCTATCCAACATCCGGATACCGAGTCGACCCGAGACTCTTCGCAGCCGAGAACTCTCACTTCATCGAGCTCGACGGAGTCTCGATTCACTACCGGACCTGGAAGTCCGATTCAGCCGATCCCGAACCGACGGCACTTCTCCTTCATACCTTTGGAGATCAGCTTATCTCCTTTCGGTCACTGGTTCGCCACCTCGCGGAGGATCGCAACGTTGTCGCGTATGATCAGGCCGGATCGGGATTGAGCGAGCGGGTAACCGCTCCGTACCGCGATCATAACCCGTACACCCTCAAAGCACGGGTTCAGAGAGTGCGAGAGCTCGTACTCGAGCTGGAGGACGAGCCGGTAGTGCTCATAGCCCACGGGTACGGGGCCGCCATCGCACTCCAGTTCGCCCTCGCATACCCCGATTCGGTCGCCGGACTCGTTCTCATCAGCCCACTCGTCTACGACGCACCATATCCTCTTATCAGCTCGGCGCGGCTTCCGGCATCTGCATGGCGCCTGGTCGCACATGCGGTTTCGCTCGGGTTCGGTCCGCATCCGGTTGAACAGCGAAACGCGGCTTCCCCCGAAGCCGAAGACGGTTTGAACGCAACCGTCGAGCCGTTGTACGCGCGATTGACCCGCGTTCACGACTGGGAACGCAGCATCGTCGAGCAACTGCGGGTCGTCGAGCCGTTCGGCCCGCTCGATCAGCTCCCTTCGGTCACCCATCCGACGCTCGTGCTTGCAGGCAATCACGACAGCATCGCTGCACCGGAGCTGAGTCTCCGGCTCGCCGACCAGCTTCCCAACTCACAGGTGAACGTACTTCCCGATTGCGGGCACTATCTGCACGAAGAGTGCGGGACACAGGCAGTCGATTACATCCTCGGCCACCTCGAGCGGATCGCCACGCGTCGAGCATCCGATTGAGCGCGACACGAATCGCGAACTACACGAGCAGACGACCGGTCAGTTTCCGTATCGCCCGCGGTACCACATCGCGGAGCGTTTCGGTCATCGGGCGTGTGTTCCGGTAGTCGAACCGCTCGGCGAACTCGCCGAGATCGCTGTGAATGCTCTCGAGGTCACGGTCGACAATGGAGAAGAGCGCGGCGAAGAACGCCTCTCTCCGCCGCGGCGAAATCGAGTCGGCTGCTACCTCACATGCGAACGGAAGATGCGCGATGCAGACCCCGCTCGAATCGTCGAATGCGGTTCGGAACTCGGCTTCATCCCCATACATACGCGCGAGCGTGTAGGCGTAGTTGCGCATGGTGTGATCCATACGGTCGCAGACCAGACAGGCGCGGTTGCGCGACTGCATCTCCTCGAGAGCCGAGCGAAACGCTTTCGCCTTGCGTGGGCCGCGACGAGATGCGAGGCGCATCAGCCGCTTGCGGTCGCCGTGCAGGCGCTCCCGCAGCGACTCGATATGCGTCGCGGTCAAGAGCGAAACGCCGAGCTTGTTTCCGGCATCGTTCATGAGTTGAAAATGCCGCGGACAGAAGCCGGTTTCGTTGACCGTTACGCGTATCTCCGGGGTCATGACCGAATCGCCGACGTAGAAGCTCACGTACTGCGATTCCAAGCGTTCGGCGAGGAAACAAAGCGGACACGGTGCCGACGCCTCGAGCGCCTGCCACACCGGTATGGTCTCCAGTTGATACTTCATCGTAAAAGCCGGCGCCGGGTGAACGCCGGCGCAGTGCGGCGGTGAAACCGTGCCCGCCGAATTACGACGGACACGGTGCCGTAATCGCTTTCGGAGCTATCAGAGCTCCTCGAGCAGGAAGAACTGCGCGTTATTCGCGAGGGTAAACGTTCGAGTAAGGTTGAACGCCTGATCGGTCGCCGCCTCGAGAGCGGTATCCGCCACGCCTGCCTCCGAGAGGTAGCTCTCGATCTCGTCCTGCACACCCTCATCGGCGTCGCCGGTGAAGGGGACTACCCGCCCGGTCACGGTTCGATCGCTACCGCGAGTCGGCTGATCGCCACTGATAACGGCAACGGTCTGATTCCCGTCGCTGAACTGGTAGATGTACACATCGGTACCGGCGACGGGGACTCCGCGCTGCACTGTCCCGGCCGTGGACACTTCCGCGCCGGCGAAATCATCAATCCCTTCGCTCAACTCCGCAACGGTGGGCCCCGGTGTCGCACAACCGGCAACAATGAAAACGATCACCGCCACTGCTGAAAGCATTGCATAGCTCAATTTCATAAGAGTAAACCTCCTAGTGGTGTCGCTCGACCGTACCATGCCCCCGGCGGGTCGTCCAACCGCCCGGCGGTGCGCGCCGGCGAGATTGATGAGGCGAGATCGCTGAGCAGATCGCCGTCGCCGCCTATCGCTGCCCGCGCAAATCGGAATAGCTCGGTCGCGGCATCTCGAAGACGTCCCGCACCGGACAGTACTGCGCCCCGGCGAGCCGGCCTACAGGTCGCAGGGCATGCATATCGACGCGTAATCGGTCGTCGATGATTCGGTCGGCCACGTACAGATGGCGCACCGTGCCGAGCACGAGCGTAGCACTGCCGGGTCCCTCGCCGATTTCGATCGACTCGGCGAGGCTGCACTCGAAGCAGATCGGGGTGCCGGCGATCCGCGGGGTGGCCCCGGTCGCCGCGGGAGCAGCCTCGAGGCCCACATACTCGAGCTCGCTTTCGCCCGGCGGAAAGTCGGCCGACGAAAGATTCATCCGCTCAGCGTGCTCCTCGTCCACAACATTCACCACGAACTCGCCGCGGCGGCGTACATTGCGCAGCGTATCTTTGAGGTGATCGTCGCTGTCGGGGTTCCAGCTGAAGCTGATGCTGACCGTCGGCGGGTTCGAACAGACGGCATTAAAGTAACTGAACGGCGCGAGATTCACCCGCTCGTTCTCCGAAAGCGAGGTCACCCACGCGATCGGCCGCGGCACAACACAGCCGTTCATGAGTTTGTGAATATCCTTGACTTGATGCTCGGTCGGTCTGATCTCCATAATCGGTATAGCACAATAGTCAGGCGACCGCCGCCCGTCAACGAGTTGCCCGCACTTCACCGCTGCTCCGGCCGAAACCACGATGCAACATGTGCACGAGTTGCACATCCGGGGCGAGGTGGGCGAGCGGTGGCTCTACCGGGAAGGCGATTGAGAATCCGGCCGTCGGCGCACCGCGTCGGTGTCCTCCCGGCCGCGCGCGCACCCATCAACCTCTCGGGTTGAACTCCGACTCCCTGGCAAGCTGCTCGAACAGTTCGCGTTCGCGGTCGGAAAGCTGAGTGGGCACCACGATGCGCAGCACCGCGTAGAGATCGCCCTTGCCGCCGCCCTTCTTCGACAGCCCTTTCGCCCGCAGGCGGATCTTCTTGCCCGACTTCGTGCCGGCCGGAATGTGTACCGTCGCCTTCCCCGTTACCGTGGGGAAGGTGACCTCCGAGCCGAGCGCCGCCTCCCACGGGGTTATGTCGACATCGGTCTCGATATCCGAGCCGTCCACGCGAAAGCGCGGGTGCTTTTTGATCTTGACGGTAATGTAGAGGTCGCCTGCGCCGGCGGCGGTCTTCGTTCCCTGCCCGCTCAGGCGCAGCTTCTGCCCGTCACGCACCCCTTCCGGCAGCGTAATCTCATAGTTGCGCTTCTGCGTCCGCGTACTGCCGTCCGGCTGGGGGGCACTCTCGGTAAGGGTCACCGAGCGTTTACCGCCACGCATCGCCTCTTCGAGCGGAATCTCCACCTCGGCGCTCAGGTCGCCGCCTTTGCGCGTGCCGGCGCCGGCGCCCGAAGTCCCGGTCGAGCTCCTGTTACCCGCGCCCGCGCCGCCGCTCCTCTGGCGCCCGAAACCGCCGAGCCCGCCAAAGAGCGACTCGAAGAAGTCGCTGAAGCCGCCGAGGTCGCCGAGATCCTCGAAGGAGAATCCGCCCGTTGCACCGCCGGTGTTCTGTCCGCCCGAGCGGTTGCGACCGCCGCCGAAGAAATCCCAGTTACGCGGGTCGAACTGGTCGCCCGCCTTCCAGTTGTGTCCGAGCAGATCGTACTTCTTGCGCTTGCTCGGGTCACCGAGCACCTCGTAGGCCTCGCTGACCTGTTTGAACATATCCTCGGCTTCTTTGGTCTTGTTTACGTCCGGATGGTACTTGCGCGCGAGCTTCCGGTACGCCTTCTGGATATCCTCCTGCGACGCGCTCCGCGGCACACCGAGTACCTCATAATAATCCTGGTAGGTCACAGCCATAGCTTATCCATCTCCACAGGCATAATTTATCACTTCATTGGCCTCCTGCAACAGCGACAACCTTTGCGAAAACGCCCGCACTTTTCGTACAATGAGCCAAACCGCCTGCCGCCGCGAGCCCCACACGCATTCGGTCCGACCCCGGACGAGCGTACGGCCTGCCGGTGGCCTGCATACCAAGGAGACCTATTACAATGAGTACTAACATACAGCAGCTTTTGGGAAGCGATGCGGAGTCACTTCTCGAATACACGCCCAAAGTGCCGAAAGAGCAGCTTCACCTGCCCGGTCCCGACTTCGTCGACCGGGTCATGGCGCACACCGACCGATCACCTTCGGTCCTGCGCAACCTTCAGGCGATGCTCGGCCACGGCCGGCTCGCGAACACCGGCTATCTTTCAATACTTCCGGTCGACCAGGGCATCGAGCACTCGGCCGGAGCGAGCTTCGCGAAGAACCCCGCCTACTTCGACCCGGAGAACATCGTCAAGCTCGCCGTCGAAGGCGGCTGCAACGCCGTCTCCTCGACCATCGGCGTGCACGCGGCGGTCGGGCGCAAGTACGCGCACAAGATTCCGTTCCTCGTAAAGCTCAACCACAACGAACTGATGACCTTTCCGAACACCTTCGACCAGATCCGCTTCGGCTCGGTCCAGCAGGCCTTCGACATGGGCGCCGCCGCCGTCGGGGCGACGATCTATTTCGGAAGCGATGAGAGCAACCGTCAGATCGTCGAGGTCGCCGAGCTATTCGAGCACGCGCACGAGCTCGGCATGGTCACCGTGCTGTGGTGCTATACCCGCAACAACGCCTTCAAGACCGACAAGGATCACCACACCGCAGCCGACCTCACCGGTCAGGCGAACCACCTCGGGGTGACGATCAAGGCGGACATCATCAAGCAGAAACTGCCCACCCACAACGGCGGCTACAAGGCGTTGAACATGGGCGACTCCAGCTACGGCAAGTTCGACGAGCGCATCTACAGCGAGCTCGCAAGTGACCACCCGATCGACCTGTGCCGCTATCAGATCATGAACAACTACATGGGCCGGATCGGCTTGATTAATTCAGGCGGCGCGAGCTCCGGCGACAGCGACCTCGCCGATGCGGTCACGACCGCGGTCGTCAACAAGCGCGCCGGCGGCATGGGCCTGATCTCCGGCCGCAAGGCGTTCCAGCGCCCGATGGCCGAAGGCGTGGAGCTGCTCAACGCCATCCAGGACGTCTACCTCGACAAGTCGATTACCATCGCATGAGTGCCCTGGGCTTGAGAGCCCCGTATTCGAGTTGATTGTCCGGGCGCCTTCCCGGCCGGCGTTCGCCGCCTGTTGAACGCCGTGACCGGGATCGCTGTCCGGGCGAACACCGCCCGGGAACCGGGCTGCAGATGAGAGCAGATCTGCACTGCAATTGACAATCCGCACCTCCTCGGAAATACTCGGAGTGTGATCAAGCGCGATCTCGAAGATCTGTTACACCGGTGGCGAAGCTCGTTCCCCGTCATCACGATTACCGGGCCGCGGCAGTCCGGGAAGACGACACTCTGCCGCAGCGTCTTCGCCGACCTGCCGTACGTATCGTTCGAGGATCCCGACAGGCAGGAGCTCTTTCACGAGGATCCCCGGGGCTTTCTCGCCGGGTACATGAACGGAGCGGTCTTCGACGAGGTACAGAACGTTCCGGAGCTTGCAAGATATCTGCAGCGGATCGTGGACGAGCGGCCGGCCGCGGCGACCTTCGTGCTTACCGGATCACAGCAGTTCGGGGTCATGTCGCGGATCTCACAGTCACTCGCCGGCCGCACGGCGGTCTCGCATCTGCTGCCGTTCACCCTCGGTGAGCTGTACCGCGACGAGCGTGCGGGGGTCGACCTCAACACAGTCCTGTTCACGGGTCTCTATCCGCCGGTACACGACCGTGACATCGCACCGAGGGACTTCTACAGTTCGTACGTCCAGACGTACATCGAACGCGACGTCAGAGATCTGTTGAACGTTCGCGACCTGTCAACATTTCGCCGCTTCGTCCGGCTCTGTGCCGCACGCAGCGGACGGCTGCTCAACCGCACCGAGCTCGCCGACGACGCCGGTGTTTCCCCGAATACCGTCGCGTCGTGGCTTGCGGTACTCGAAGCGAGCTACATCGTGTTCGTTCTGCGACCGTATTACCGAAACTTCAACAAGCGCCTTATTAAGACGCCGAAGCTCTACTTTTTCGACACCGGGCTCGCCGCGTGGCTGCTCGGCATCCGTTCGACCGATGATCTCGACATCAGTCCGTACCGCGGCTCGCTGTTCGAAACCTTCGTCGTCGCCGAATGCATGAAGTTTTTCCGGCACCGCGGGGACGAGCCGCCGCTGTACTTCTGGCGCGACCGCAAGGGAACGGAGGTCGACCTGCTCTACGAGCGCGCCGGTATCATCCGGCCGGTGGAGGCAAGATCGGGCGCCACGCTTACCAGCGCCTCGTTCAGCGGAATCGATCGCTTTCTCCGCGTGGCCGAGGGCACGGCGGACCCCCAGCTCGTGTACGGCGGGGAGGAATCGGGTGTCCGAAACGGAGTCAGGTATCGGTCATGGCGGGAGCTCACCGAGGGAATCTTCAATCTCGAATGATGCTCTAATGCAGCGATCGCCGAGTTGCTCACCGTTCGTAGGAGTGATCCAGAACCGCTCGGACTTGTTCGTCGGTCACGCCGAGAAACCATTCGAGAAAGTCGGACACGGACGCGCCATCTTCGAGGTTCTCGAATAACGCGGCCACCGGTACTCGTGTCCCACGAAAGACCCACGCTCCACTGACTCGCTCCAGATCACGCTCAACCGCGGAACACGCCGACCAGTCCATCATCCCAACTTCTCAAGTCTTGTGCTTGAGCTTGGCCCCTGGTGCCGGTGCACCCCGGAGCAATCCCTCGGTGCTGAGATCCTCGTCGATGTCCGGCCAGTGAATTCCAAATCCAGCCCCACTGACGGTCCAGTTCGCTCTCTGCTCCGGGGTCGCAGCAAGAAGTCGCGGATACCAAACCAATGGAACAGCGATGGTTCTACCGTCAGACAACGACACTATCAGCTCGTCATCCGTGCAGCGCGCGTCTTTTACACGCTCACCCGGATTACCCTGTGAAGTATTCATTCCATGCCTCCATCAGGCATCTACTGCTATTCTCAACCAGATCGAACTCAAGCGCAACATTTGCCGGCTACTTCACTCCGACAGCATGACCTCGTCGCTTTCGAGCGTGCGGCGGCGGATCTGGTGGAACTTCTCCACGAGCTTCTCGACGGTCAGCTCACGCTTCTCCTCGCCTTCGACGTCGAGGATGATCTCGCCCTGGTCCATCATGAGCAGGCGATTGCCGTACTCGATGGCGTTCTTCATGTTGTGTGTGATCATCATGGCGGTGAGCCCGTAGCGGGTGATGAACTCCTCGGTAAGCTGCAGCACGAGCGCGGCGTTTT
>PUOG01000254.1 GCA_003552745.1 Spirochaetaceae bacterium | reverse complement strand
GCATGGCACACGCTGACGGAATGAACTACGCGCCGGAGGGAAAGGCGCAACCGGTCGTGAAGCCGGGCGAGTTTCGCTTCTCGGCTACCGGACTCGACCACGGTCATATTGTGGGAATGACACAGGGATTGCTCGACGCCGGAGGCGAGCTCGTGTCGGTATACGACCCCGACTCCTCAAAGGTCGATGCATACCGGCAGAAGTTCCCGCAGGCGACCGCAGCCGAGAGCATGGAGGCGCTCCTCGACGATCGCTCGACGCATATGGTCATAAGCGCTGCGATCCCGTCCGATCGCGGACCGATCGGACTGAAGGTGCACGACGCCGGCAAGCACTACATGAGCGACAAGGCGCCGTTCACGACGCTCGAGCAGCTCGAAGATGCCCGGCGAAAGGTCGCCGAAACCGGTCTGAAATGGTCGGTCTGCTACAGCGAACGGGTTCAGAACGAGTCGGCGTGGCACGCCGGCGGGCTTATCGAGTCGGGTGCGATCGGCAGGGTATTGCAGGTTCTCGGACTCGGTCCGCATCGGCTGAATGCACCGAGTCGTCCCGCGTGGTTCTTTCAGAAGAAGTACTACGGTGGCATCCTCACCGATATCGGAAGCCATCAGATCGAGCAGTTTCTCGCGTTTTCCGGCGCTCAGAATGCGACCGTCCAGTACAGCCGGATCGCAAACTACGCCCATCCGGAATATCCGGAGCTCGAAGACTTCGGAGACGCACTGCTCGTCGCGGAGAACGGTGCGACGAACTACTTCCGCGTGGACTGGTTCACTCCCGACGGCCTCGGCACCTGGGGCGACGGAAGAACCGTCGTACTCGGCACCGACGGCTACATCGAGCTTCGGAAATACATCGATGTGGGCCGCGATCCGAACGGCGACCATGTCTATCTGGCAAATGGAGAGGGAGAGTTCCACATTCCGGTTCACGGCACGGTCGGCTTCCCGTGGTTCGGGCAGGTCATCCTCGATTGCCTCGAGGGCACCGAACGATCGATGAGCCAGGAGCATACCTTTCGCGCCGCCGAGCTGTGCATGAGGGCGCAGCAGCAGGCCGTCCGCGTAGGATGAGTACGCGCACGATCTGGATCGCTCGACACGGCAACCGCGAGGACTTCGTCGATCCGCGTTGGGTCGAGCGAGCCGAACGCCGGTTCGATCCAGGGCTATCCCCCGACGGCCACGAGCAGGCTCGAGAGCTGGCGAACCGGCTCGCGGGGGAAAACATCACCCGGATATACTCCTCTCCCTATCTGCGAACGGTTGAAACAGCGCATGCGATCGCCGAGCGTCTCGATCTGGAGGTATTTCTCGAACCGGGTTTCGGGGAGTGGCTGAATCCGACGTACTTTCCGGGTCGGCCGAAGCTGCTCACCGTCGATGAGCTCCGACAGCGTTTTCCGCGCGTCTCCAACGAGCACGAGCCGGTCGAGCAGCCGGTCTATCCGGAGTCGGAGAAAGACGTCGCGGCTCGCTCGGCGCGCGTGAGCGACAAGCTGATCGCACGCACCGGCGATGAGGATATCCTGATGGTCGGACACGGAGCGACGGTAACCTTCTCGATACGACATCTCGTTCCGGACGAGGAGCCGTTCTCCATTCGCTTATGCTCGCTTACCGGGATCGAAATGAACGGCCGGAGTCGGAAACTCGCGCTTCGCGGCGACGTGTCGCATCTCAACGGAAGCGACGAGGCGGTGCGCTGTAGTCTGCACCCGTGGCCGTAGGATCGCCGGGCATCGTGCATTCCGCCCCACTCTCGGTTATACTGCCGCGATAGATATGCGGGGGGCGATAGACGTTCTGCCGAGCTTCTGGCCGCAAATTACCGCGACGGCGACCGTGCTGTTCCAGCTCGCGACCGCCGCTCATGCGATACTGTACAAGCGCGACTCCCGCGCCGCGGTGGCATGGGTCGGTTTGATCTGGCTCTCGCCGATTATCGGCTCGGTGCTGTACATCCTTCTCGGCGTGAACCGGGTGCGCCGCCGCGCCGCGGGTATGAGAGGACCGGAAAGCGAACATGTACCATCGCTCGAACGGTGGCTCTGTGCACCGCCGGAGCTGCTCGAACGATTGCCGGATGATCGCGCGCACCTGCTGGAGATGTCGCGGCTCGGATTGCGGCTTACCGAACTGCCCCTTCTTCGCGGCAATCGAGTAGAGCCGCTGATCGACGGCGACGTCGCATATCCGGCAATGCTCGAAGCGATCGAGTCGGCACGAGAAAGCATCACCCTGACCATCTATATTTTCTCCAACGATGCGACCGGTCGGCGGTTCGTCGATGCGCTCGCAAGGGCGGTCGAGCGCGGCGTCGAGGTGCGTGTGCTGATTGATGCGGTCGGAGCACGCTATTCGAGGAGATCGATTAAGGGCCTGCTGCGGGGAAGAGGAATCCCGACGGCCACGTTCATGTCGAGCCTTTTCCTGTGGAGAATGCCGTTCTTCAATCTCCGGAGTCACCGCAAGATCATGGTGATTGACGGCTATATCGGGTTCACCGGCGGCATGAACATCCGCGGCGAGTGTGTTCTTGCTGATCGTCCGAGCCATCCGACTCGCGATCTGCACTTTCGAGTGACCGGGCCGGTGGTCGAGCAGCTGCAGGCGACGTTCGTGGAGGATTGGAACTTCACGACGGGCGAACTGCTCGCGGGAGAGAAGTGGTTTCCGTCCGAGCGCGAGGCGACCGGCACGGTGCTCGCCCGTGCGATTCCGGATGGGCCCGATCACGATATGGACAAGATGAGCATGGCATTCCAGGGGGCTCTGTCGGTTGCCCGCTACTCCGTTCGGATCGTGACCCCCTACTTCCTGCCGGACCGCTCGCTCGTTGCCGCGCTGAACACATGCGCATTGCGAGGCGTCACCGTCGACGTACTCCTGCCGAGCGAGAACAATCTTCGGATGGTCTCATGGGCGGCTACCGCCCAGTTGTGGCAGGTGCTCGAATGGGGGTGCCGTGTCTGGTATTCACCGCCTCCGTTCGATCATTCGAAGCTGATGACCGTCGACGGAGCGCTGGCGATTATCGGATCGTCGAACTGGGACTCGCGCAGTCTCCGTCTGAACTTCGAGCTCGGAATGGAGTGTTACGATACGGAGCTGGTCTCCGTACTCGATCAGGAAATTGAGGCTCGAGTATCGGTTGCGCGCGAGGTGACACTTCGGGAGGTAAATGGGCGGTCATTCCCCGCGAAACTGCGCGACGGCACCGTGCGCCTCTTCGCGCCGTATCTGTAGGAGCGAGCGATGAAACCTGCACCGGAGCACCCATCCGTAGGCGATGTCTCGCGCTTCCACCGTGCCGACGGCATCTCGCGCCGCCGATTTCTCAGGCGACTCGTCGGTAGCTTCTCGGCGGCGGCGCTCGCGCGGATTCTCGGGCCGTTTCGGCTGTTCGCCGGATCCGGCGATAACGCAGCAGAGAACACAATCCCGAGCCGACTACTCGGCAAGACCGGCGAGCAGATCCCGATTTTCGGTCTTGGAGGCGGTGGTCTCTTTCACCTTGCTCACCGCCGCGATGAGGCGGTTTCCCTTCTCGATCGCGCGCTCGACCTCGGCGTCCGATACATCGATACCGCCGCACAGTACGGCGACGGTGTGAGCGAGCAGACCATCGGAGAAGTAGCAGAGTACCGGCGCGGAGAGATGTACCTCGCAACCAAGACGCTCGAACGGACGTACGACGGAGTCCTTCGGGCCGCCGAGAGAAGTCTGGAACGCCTGGGAGTTGATACGATCGATCTTTATCAGATACACGGGCTGCGCACGCACGACGAGGTGCGAACCGTACTTTCGGCGGAGGGCGCAGTCGCGGCGATGGATCGCCTGAAAGAGGAAGGTGTCGTAAGACACATCGGAGTGACCGGCCACTACGACCCGGACGTTCTTCGGAGCGCGATCGTCGAGCACCCATTCGACTGCATACTCCTGACCCTGAATCCCGCGGACCCACACTACCGCCCGTTTCAACGGGAGCTTCTCGAGACCGCCGTGGCGCAAGAGCTCGGTATCGTCGCGATGAAGATCGTTGCAAAGGGACGGCTGTTGCGTGACGACGGCGTTCGTACTATGG
>PUOG01000086.1 GCA_003552745.1 Spirochaetaceae bacterium | reverse complement strand
GGCTTCTCAGAAGCTCGATCTGGTACTCATCCAGATAGATCGAATCCACTCCCCCGTCGGCGAGAAGCTCGTCGAAGGCGACCGGACCGTCTCCGGGTGCGAACGGCTCGCCGGTCAGCGTGACTCCGTAGGTCGCCATGAGATCGGCGAGTGCAGCCTCCGCCTGCGACTCGTAGCGCCGCCACGTCTGCGACCAGAACATCAACTGACCGGGCAGATAGCGGCTCGAAAACGAGGCGAAAAGCCGCTCGAAGATGTCACCGACCATCTCCACCGATAACTCGTTATCCCACTGCGCGAGATCGCCGGAGAGGGCGTCGAGATCGATGCCGACCGCCGCGTGTCCGTCGCCGCGCACCAGCTCCTCGTACGCCTGCGCGTCGAAGCCGCGATCGACAAGCCACCCGGCGAACGCCGCGCTCTCCTCCCTTCGCGCCAGCTCGTCCTCAGCCGCATCGATATCGGCGACGAGCTCTTCCGGAGGCGCCGGATGCATGCCGGGCCCGCCCGACTGCCACCCCGGCGGATACGGCGGAGTGCCGCCGAAATCATCGCCGCTCTGCTCGTCGTACCACTCGTCGAGCGCCGCCTGTGCCGCCTCGAGCTCCTCGCGCGGCTCGGCGAAGAAGCTTGATTCGAAGGTGTCCGCGAGGGTCTCGAACGCTCCGGCGGTCTCTTCGGCGAGCACCGCATCGAGCGCCTCCCGGTCTCCGATCGACCGCGGATCGCCTTCGGCGTATCGCAGCATACCGAGCCAGTGCTCCGCCGAATCGAGCGTGGTGCGCAACGTATCGCGGGCGGCCGCGTACATCTCCACGAGATTGCCGATGCGCTCCTGCGCCGATGCTTCGCGCTCGGCGATCGCCTGCTCGAGCTCGACCTGAGCCTCGGCGATCGTCGCCTCGAGCGCCTCATGCTCGTTCTCCCATCGCAGCCGGCCCTGCTCGATGACCGCACGGAGCTCCCGCTGCCACTGTGCCCGCGCATCGCGCAGCTCGCGGTACGCCTCGGCCCAGACGCGCTCGCCCTCTTCCAGGTTCACTCCCGCTTCGCGCTCCCATTCGACCCGCTCGGCGATGAGGCGCTCTTCGGCCTCGTCCCACCGCCGCGCGCCGGCGCGAAACTGCTCGCGAAAGCTCTCGCGCCACGCCTCGGCATCGACATCGACCGGCGCCACGTCGTCGGGGTCGTCGCCGTCGAGAGCGTCTTCCAGCGCGAGGAGCCCATCGGCGAGTCGCTCCTCGCTGTCGGCGATGAGATCGGCGACGATCCGCTCGGCGGTTTCCTCCTCGCTCGCTCTGCGCAACGACCACTGATCGCGCGTGCGCTTCGCAACGAAGCGCTGCTCCTCCAGGCGCATGATCGCCTCGAGCTCTCGCCGGTAGGCACGACCGGCACCTTCGTCGGCTGTCTCTACCGCTCCGTCGATTTCGGCGGTCAACGAATCGTTGTCGTCGAGGTGAGGGTCGATCCCGGCGAGAATCGCCGCCCGGCGCGAGTCGAAGGCGATTTCCCACGCGTTCAGCTCCTCCTCTATCGACGCGGACACCAGAGCGCGCCACTCTTCGCGGTCCTCGGAGAGTCCGGCGGTTGTCCTCATTCGCGGGGCGCCGGCACCGTCGAGCTCGACCGCTCCGCCTTCATCTACGATGTAGAGGTGCTCGAGATTCGACTGCGCGACCGTACTCAACAGCCGGTCGAACGAGTAGACGGCCTCCTCGGCGAAGAAGCGATCGACCGCCCAATCGACAAAGCGCTCGCCGAGATGGTCTCGAAGCACGTGCGGGTCGGCTGCATCAAGTAAGTGATAGATCGGCGCGACCTGCTGCCACCATTCGTCGGCCTCGCGCGCGCGGTCGGCACGGCTCAGATGGTGCTCGACCTGCGGCATGAGAAGCGAAGCCGACTCGCCGAGCGACTCCAGTGCCTCGGCGGAAAACGGCTCTGCGCCGAGGCTGCGGCCGGCGCCACCGAGCAGCACGAGTATCGCGACGACCTGCACGGCGCCGGCGAAGCGAGAGTGCGAATGCGTGGCTGTTAACATCACCTGAAACCTCCCTCAACCCCGATTACCGCCCGAAATGAGCTCGCGATTGTCGCCGCCGAAGAAAAAGTGAAAAAAAGCGCGCGACCTTCAATCGGCAGTGCGCTTCGGCCCGTAGTTTTCGGCACCGGAGGAGTTATGGAAGTTTCGGGGGATGGATACACGCGGCGCCCGGGAAAGCTCTTTCTCGCGGTCGTGCTCTGCTTCGCGCTGCCTGCCTGTCGCGCCGCGGTCGACTCGGGTGCCCGAAGTCGGCTTGCCGCCGCCTACCGGACATCGGCGCGCGACCCGGCGGGCTCACTCGAGATCGCGACCGAGCTCGCCGCCCGTCACCGCTCGTGGCCGGCCCCGCACGCGCTCGCCGGGCGTTTGTATGCGATTGACGGCGAAGTCGATCGTGCGGCGACATCGCTTCGCACCGCTCTCGATCTCGATCCGGCCGACCGCCAGGCGCTCCTCTGGTATGCGCGCGTTGCGATCGCCACCGGCGATGGTCCGACTGTCGCCGATGCGGCAACGCGGGTTGAACGAGCGCTCGCACACGACGACGACGATGCCCGGCTACATCACGCCCTCGGTCTGCTCTTCGAAGAGAAGGGTGATGTTACCGCCGCGCTCGCCGCCTACCGCCGTGGCGCGGACCGGCTCGACCACGTCGCACGACTCCATCTCGATGCCGCCCGGGCCTACCACCGGCTCGGTCTCGCCGACCGGGCGCGTGCATCGGTTGAGCTCGCGGCGCTCATCGCCGGCGGCGGGCCGGTCGGCGAGGCGGCACAGAGGCTGCTCGACCAGCTTGCCGCGGCGGGCCGGCGAGGCGAAACGGAGGAAGCGAATGTGGAGTGATCGACGGCGAAGGGCTTTGAGGGGCGCCGGCGGGCCCACGGCGCCACCGACGTCGGCGCGACCTAGCGCGGCAGCCGCCTACCGCACCACGTCGGCCGCCGCTGCTTGCGGCGCCGCGTCAACGATCGCGCCCGGCATTCTCAGACTCGCCGCGCTCCTGTCGGTAATCGTTCTGTCGGCCGGGTGCGCCACGCTGCACCGCGCGGAGGTCGGAGCCTCGCTTTCGCTCGGCGTTTCGGATGAGCTGCCGCTCGTGATCTCCACGGTCGGCACGCGTGTCGAGACCGACCGCACCTCCGGCGATCACGGTTTCGAGGTCGGCGAGCTCGCCGAGCTCTCGGCCGCAGCGGTATCGGTCGATTCGAAGGTGCTCGAGTATTCGCCGCACCAAACCGGCGGCAGGCACCTCGAAATCGAGATCCACGAACGCTCGTACACCCGGGGCGTCACCGAGGCGAAAGCGATCCTGGCGACTGCGCGGGTATTCGCGAATGCCGCGGCGGCGAACGGACAGACGCCGGCTGAGAAGACCGGGCCGCCTGTGGCAACCGCAATCTACCGCGGCGACAGCACCGACTCGATCGTTTCGCCCTACTTCCTCTATTCGGTTTTCGAGGCGCTTCTCGAGGAGCTTTCGCAATCGCTGGAGGCGGCGCTCGCCGCCGCGACGGAGGCTTGAGCGGTGAGAAGTGAATCGAGGTACCGACCTATGGCCGCCACCGTAGCGCTGCGTCGCGCGGCGGTAGCGCTCGCGCTGCTTTTTGCGATCGCGCCGCACGTAGCAAGCGAGGCGCCGGTGGAGCACGCCCGACCCGCGACCCTGCTCAGCCAGGCGGACAACCTCGCAATCCCGCACGGGCGCGTGAACGCCGCGCCGGGCGCCACCGGGCAAGTCACCCTCACCCTCGATCAGGCGATCGAACGCGCCGTCCGATTCTCCGGCGAGCTCCGGTTCGCCCGCCGGGGGACCGACCTCGCTGCGACCCGCTATCTGCGAGAGCGCCGCAACTACTTTCCCGCGCTCAGCGTCTCGTACTCGACCGATACCTCGGTTACCCCCCTCTCGCCGGACAGCCGTTCGCGCCGCCTTTCGGCCGGCTTGCGCCAGACGCTCTACGACGGCGGTGCGCTCACCCGCTCGCGCCGCCTGCAGCAGGCGGAGATCGCGATCGAGCGGCGCGAGCTCGAACGCCTCGAGC
>PUOG01000257.1 GCA_003552745.1 Spirochaetaceae bacterium | reverse complement strand
CAGCATCAGCCCTGTAGGGTGGTATCCAGTAGTTCCAGTATCCGCTGCGGGTTCATGTTTGCTTCTGCTAGTAGGGCATTGGCTACCTGTATTGTGACATCTTCTTTCATCACTGCCATTGTCTCTTGAGCCATATCTGCATCTTCAATCCGCGATTGGGCTGCAGTAAGATTCAGGTCATAACCGATTAAGTTGTCAAGTATATGCGACAGGCCGTTCTGGTAGGTTCCCATTCGGGAGCGTTCTGAAGACACCTTTGCTATTGCCTGATCTATTGATTTCAGAGCTTTTTGGGCCTGGTCTGGGGTTTCTATGGAGATATCCTTGATTATCGATTTGCCGTTTTTTAAGCTAATTTGACGCCACGTTCCCTCAAATAGGACTTGACATGATTTTTGTCTGGGAAGTGTTGCTCGACCAGTTCCAAATGTTCCTGGATTAAGGTCACCCCGCTTGAAGTAACCCTGGCCATAAGTTTTGGAGGCATATCATATAAATAAAGGATAAGAACGGCGATGAAAAGGTCGAGATACCTATCGATTGACTCCTCGTCATGGTATGTTTTTTTCGCTATCTCTTGGCTGAAAAAACCCTGCATGTGGAGCGATACTGCGATGCGCTTGTGAGTCATAGCCCGCCCCGCATCCTTGATTGTACCGGGTGTAGGCAGGATAACTTCATGTTCTTGCATGTAGGCGTTAACCAACTTACTCAAGGTGCCATAGTGGCGAAATGTAAGCATATGGAAGTCGACCAGGGGAAGCACCGATCCCTGCAGGTAGGCTTCAACCGCCATCCGGGCGATCTGGTTCTTTTGCAGGTGATTGACACCGGCCAGATCCTCGGGGACGTTACCGATCTCCTTCTCGGTCTGAAGCGTCAAAATCAGGGGGACCTGTTTTCTGTAGCATGTCGCTTTATCTTCCCGCTGTTTATCTTCGATTGCTATGCCGATCCAGACCACCTGACCCGGCTTGAGCTCAGAACGCGGCGGGCAGAAAAGCTCCCTTATGTAGGCCAGCTCAGCCAAAATGGCCTGCGCACGCTGTCTGCTCAGGTTTTCACGCTGGCACATAAGCTCCATCATATCTGCTTCCACCGGTTGGGGAACAGAAGCATCATCTTTTGTGAAATTCCGCTTTGCAACCCGAGCCCCGACTGCCTCGGGGTCGACAAGTTCCCACTGAGACGGAGAGACAGCGTTGGGGCTGTTTTTTGTGCTGCCGCGTGTTGTGACCAGACTGCGGGGATTTACCAGGCGCTGCAGGTCCTCTCTTGTGGCTTCGGGGTCATATTCTTTCAGGGCTTCAAGCCGTGCATCTTCGAGCTCATCAGCCACCGCACTCCATTTGCCATGCTCGACCAGCTCTTCCAAAAGGCCCTGATCGAGAAGGGGGATGACCACTTCGCATCCATTGTGAACGGTGAGTAATTCACCAGGATGGAGGCGTTCGGTGCCGTTTTCCTCTTCGTATGCGGTCATTTTGGTGTTGAACTCAGCGGTAATGACTTCGGCCAACCAGGATTCTTTGGTGAAATCGTGCCGTTCCTTGAGGGCGTAGCGCTGGGCATTAGCCATGCTCTTTTGGGTGAGGGAGGCATACTGCATGCCCTGCCTCACGGTGGTATCACTCTCCCTTATCAGGTTTTGAGAAAATTTCCTTCAGCTCCATTCTGTCTTTCAAATGCGTTGCGAAGCTGCATCAGTACAAGCTGGGCGCCCTCCCGGTCCTTGTACTTCTCATAAAGCTCCAGGTGGGTTTCGACCAGCTGCATGGATTTACCGACAACCTTGCGGATCATAAGCCGCGGGAGTCCCCGCTCGTGAAGCACCATTACCGCAGCGAATGTGCGGAGATAGTTCTCTATTGCATCGTAGCTGTGGTTGGTCCGCCTTTTGATCTGCGATTCGGTGTAACCCTGCAGGTAAAGCTCTACAATCTTTTCGATGTGCGAAAGACCGGTTCCGATATCGTTGAGTATCCCCCGGGTGGGAAGCTGGACGTTGTCGTTTTCTTTTTCCAGCTTCTGGATAACGCCCGGGTGAATACCAAGGAGAAATGCGAGGTCAGCCTGGGCCAGAAGCCCCCCATCACGGCGGGCTTGGGTGGTAAAGCGCATCAGCCGTTCCCACTTGAGATCCCGTGTGCGACGCCCCTGGTAGCCCTCCTGTTCCTCCTTGGTGTAGTAGGCAAGCGAAACCGGGACGAGTTGACAGTCGGCTATGGATTTTCCCGCGGGTTCATCGGCAGCCACTGCCCAGTAGGTGATCGTATTGGGGGGGCGATTTTCATCCGTCTCTTCGAGCACGTAATCGTCCAGCATATCTACATAGAGCTTGGCCTTAAGCGGAGAGAAATCATGACCGGAACGGAGGTGTTCGATGAATTCTGTGCGTGTCTCCGGCTGATCAGAGATCGCAGGGGTTTCCGGCTTCACATCGAATTCCAAAGCAAGTTCGTAGAGTTCCTGCCCCAGCCGGGGTGGGCCGGTTACCGCCTCCGGACCCTGAACGAAAGCAGTATGCAACTGCAGGCGGTAATCCTCGATCTGGGAACGGGTGAGAAAAAGGTCCTCCCGGATCGCGGTTGGTTTTTTACCCGAAAGCAGCTCTCGCATGGCCCTGGTGGCCCGAAAGCATTCAAATCCCTCCCGTGTGGACTTTTTTATCCCGGAGATCGGAAGCCTTATCCCCTGGGACCAAAGCGGTTTCAGCCGATCGCGCAGTGCGTTCTTTTCTATGCAGGTTAAAAATGAGAGCCTGTCCATCGAAAAGAGGGCATCCTGCGCATACGCTTCCTCGATCATGCGTAAGATACGACTGGTCTGCATGGACTTAAGATCCAGTTCCCGGTAAAGTTCAAGATCGTCAAAACAGAAAGGGGTAAGCTTGACTCTCTTTGTGGAGCGATATTTTTTGCTGTGCGAATCGCGGCCCTCCACCAGGGGGAAAACGATCTGTTCCGACTCCCGGAAGGACGGGCATCCTTTGATGTACTGCAGGGCTTTTCTGGCCAGAAGTTCCGCTTCGGCTTCGGAGAGACCAAATCTATTGATGGTGAT
This sequence comes from Spirochaetaceae bacterium, assembly GCA_003552745.1. Taxonomy (GTDB): domain Bacteria; phylum Spirochaetota; class Spirochaetia; order DSM-27196; family SKKC01; genus SLAN01. The sequence goes on along the minus strand of PUOG01000257.1, from coordinate 1,083 downwards.
GTCCCTGAGCCACTTGCGTGGATTTTTCGTGGCTACGCTTCCCGTTAAGTACTTGACCTTCTCTCTGAAAATATGACTCCTGCCCATCGTAGTCCCCTCCGGAGATGGTGGTTTCAAAGACAAACAACGGCATGAAAGGAGGCTGGGTGGGCAGTACACCTGTGGATATGCCGCAGCTGTGGATACCCCTCAAGATATTTTTCTGCGGTTTGCAATCTGGACTCATCCCGAAACAGGGCACCCGCTGTTACAGCCAACGGATCGGGGTAACCACAGCTACTTGGACAACCCTATCGGGTTGACCACATATCCACAGGCGCGGCTGGCGGCTTTTTCAAGCAGTTGTTGAAAACCTCCTTTCACGAATAATTATCTCATACATGGTAGAATATTTCATCCGCAACATCCAGGTCCCTCACCGAGCATTCTTTAAAAACTGGGAGCTAGGTCGTTGGAGTTATTAACAGGTATACCAGCGCAGTCTGTAGGCCGAACAAGGCAACCAGGAATAGAAAAGCCGGGATACTGACGATGGGACTAATAACGAAAAAGGCAAGTGCTACCTGTAGGGGTACTCCGGCCCTCATCAGGGCCACCATTAATGGAAATGCTCCGCACTCACAGAAAGGGAGCACTGCTCCAAGAAAGGCCGCTCTCAGTCTTCCTCCCCAGGGTTTTGAACCGGCTAAAAGCCGTCTGAGTCTTTCCTCTCCCAACCAGCTGCGAGCTATCTCAGCTAAAAATACGGCAGCGATCAGAATCGGAACCAGCTTTAACACCAGCCAGAAAAAATTGGTAAGTATAGTTGGTAAATGAAAGACAAACCCAGATCCGACAGATGCTAAAAAAGCTACGATTTCATTCACGATCTCTCAACTCACCCCAGTATGTTGTATCGTGTAATCAGCAATTCACTCCCTGAAAAACGGCCTATCGGTAAGCCCCGTTCGCCTTATAACAGCTTCAACCTCCACATCCACCGGCAGGGTGCGAAAGGTCTCCCGCCAGCCGTCCTTAAACTTTTCATCCCATACCCGAGGTTTTTTACGGTAGAAGAGGTTGCCGAAGCCAAAGACATCGGTT
>PUOG01000030.1 GCA_003552745.1 Spirochaetaceae bacterium | reverse complement strand
GCCAGGATAGCTCTTCAGAGCGTATACCGACCGAAACTTCGATTTCGAAGTCAGCGATAATCGTGTAGACTTGACGGTGCGATGTCGGATGAGTATCCACTGGTGATAATCGGCTGCGGCGCAGGAGGAGTATCGGCCGCAGAGTCGGCTCGGGATGAGGGCTTCTCCGACCCGATCCTCTTACTGACCGACGAAGACCGGTTACCGTACAAGCGTACAAAGATCTCGAAGAGTATCGTCGAGCGTCCCGGTCGCAATGCGTTCGCGTTGCATGACGAAGAGTGGTATGCAAGCAACGGCATCACGCTCATGACCGAGCGGCAAGCGTCGCGGATCGATACCGACCGTTCGGTAGTGCGATTGAGCGATGGGAGCGAAGTAGCATTCCGCTCGATCGTTCTTGCGGTCGGAGGCGAACCGATCGATCCGCTCGACGACGCGAATCTGAGCGTTCCTGTGCATTTCCCGTACGACTTCGCCTCGGTCGAACGACTCGCCGAGGAGATTCGAGCCCGAACGGCCTCTGAAAGCGCTATCCGTGTCGGCGTCCTCGGTGGCGGAGTGCTGGCGCTGGAACTGCTTGATCAATTCCGGAGGATGGGAGTGCACGCCGTTCTCCTCTCGCGGTCCGGTCGGTTGATGGCGCGGGAACTCGACGATCATGCACACGATCTGCTGCTTCGCTCTCTCGAACAGAACGGAATCGAGCTACATCGGGGAGTCCGGGTTAGCTACGCATCGAGTAGACACGGTCGGATCCGTCTGTCGTTTCACGATTCGTCGCGTGACTACTTCGACGTGCTCGTGGCAGCCGGGGGTATCGCGCCGCGAATATCGCTTGCGCAAGAGAGTGGACTGCACGTCGATACCGGAGTACTCGTGAACTCGGCGTTGCAGACAAGTGACGAGCGCGTATTCGCCTGCGGCGATTGCGCCGAACACCCCGACGGACGGATCACACATCTTTGGCGGGACGCACTGCGCCAGGGTCGCGTTGCCGGTCGCAATGCCGTCAGGATGCTGCGAAGAGAGGATCCGGAACCGTATCGGTACGTACCGTTTCGGCTGAAATGCGAGGTATTCGGCCATTACTACTACTCGATCGGTGAACCGGAACCGAAGAGTATGTTCCATGCCGGATTCGAAAAGCATGTCTTTGCCGATTCGGCTCGCTATGTCGCCGCCTTCACGGTTGCGGAGGAGCTCTCAGGTATAGTTATGGTCGATGATCGCGACCGCGAAGCAGAGTATACCACTGCCGTCGCCGAACGATGGACGCTCGACCGCTTCCGAGAGCAACTGGAGTTGTACTCCGACCGGCGTGGCCGGTAGGTCCGCGGCGGGTCGCTACCCGAGTACCCGCTCGAGAACGTACACGTAGTTCTGGTCGGTCCCGAAGACCATATATCGTCCGGCGACAACCGGCGGACTCAGTATTGCACCGTTGGTTTCGAGCTCCCATACCTTCCGGCCGCTGCGGGCGCTCAGTGCGACCAGACGCGGCTCTTTTCGCTCCTCGACGACCGGCGCTTCCTCTTCTTCAACAACCAGACGCTCCGTCGTCTGCCGGCGCGCGCCGCTATCTCCGACCGGCTCGTCCTCGTCGCCGTGAACTCCGACGAAGACGAGATCACCGGAAATCATCGGGGCGCTCGAGGTACGACGACTCAGGTGTGTCTCCCATGCGATATCTCCGGAAGCTTCATCGAACGCACGTACCACATTGTCGCCGTGGGCTGAGATCAGTCGATTACGCCACAGTGCCGGGGCCTGGTAGTCGAGTACGCTCGTGTGTGATCTCCAATAGGAGAACACATTCCTCGGCGGGTGGTCGCCGAAGTCGCTCTCGAACTCCCGTTGCCACTGAATCTCCCCGTCGTCGCGTCCGAGCGCCCACGTATTGAAGACGATCTCCCCGCCACTCATTCGACTCGTCTGCATGAACAGCCGATCACGGTTAATGGCGGGGAAGCTGTACCACGTCGCGGACATGACCTCATCGGGTAGCAGCCATGTATGACGATGTTCGACCACATCGTAGACTCCCAGCGTCCGGGGGTTATCCGGCGGACCGGGTACGATGTACATCAGGTCGTCGTCCACCTGCAGACTGACCCGCAGCCAGACCGGATTATCGATCGAGTTAGTCGGCTCGCCGTCGAGCGAGAGGAATCGAACTCCCTGGCCGTCGACGCCGAATATGATCTCGTCGTTGTACTTGGCTACCGTACTCTGCACAGCGCGTCCCGCTCGGTAGCTCCAGGCTTCCTCTCCGGTTTTCCGGTCGATGGCATAGAGATGTCCGTCGTTCGAGCCGAAGTAGACTCTCTCGTCGTCGACGACCGGCACCGAGTTCACCGCCGCATCGGTGCGGAATACCCAATCCATATAGCCGGTTTCGATGCTCATCGCGTAGAAGTTCCCGTCCGTCGATCCGAAGTACAACGTATCGTCTTTCACGACGAGATTGTTGAACGCGAACGCGTCCCGGTCGCTCTGCAGCGCAAACTCCCATCGGACGCCGAGCGGAGGTTGCATCGCGTTGCGCGTGTGTCCCCGGCCTCCCTCGCCACGGAAGCGCACCCAATCGCTGTAGTCAGCGCACGCTACGACTACGGTCATCGTTATCGTTGCGATCAGTAGATTCCTCACGAGTGCACCGATGCGCTTCCGGGTCGCGTAATCACACATAGTAAAGCCCTCGCAGACTGATGAGCCGGCGCAAGCCGCGCAGCGCAGATCCGTTGCGTGCAGCACGACGGCAGCGGTCGTATTCGGCCATGAGGTGGCGCAAGGCGTCATGCCGGTCGTGCTCGGGGGGCATATAACGCAGCCGGGTATATGCGTCGGCGAATCCGGCGGTGTCCGGATATCGCTCGGCGTACTCGGCTGCCGTTTCGCCGGTTCCTTTCAGTTCATACCCGAACGATGCGAGCTTCATGAGCAGCAGTCGATACCGGGCACGCACCGCGCGATCATCGCTGCCCCGGGCACGGATGGACAGGTACGCCTCGGCGCCATAGCGATACAGATAGAGTCCCGTGACTCCGGCGATCACGATCCAGAGCAACAGATTCGCGATTTCGTTCCATGGGAATGTCTGGGTCGGCGTGGTTTCGCGAGGTTCGATAATGGGAATCACCACTTCGCGCTCGTTCGGGTCGCCGGCACGGTCCGGTGGAATAGCGTACGATGTCGGCTCGAAATCGACCCAACCGTAGCCCGGCATATAGTACTGTACCCAGGCATGGCGGTGTGATGTCGTAACGAGAAACATCTCGGACAACGAATAGTCGGAAAGCGTGGGTATCGAGTCCTGCAGAACGGCGAGACCGCGAATATGCGCGGGGTTCTGAAGCGACCCGGAGGCGAGATATCCGGTGACTACGCGAGACGGGATCCCCATCATTCGCCCGAGGATGCCGGCAGTGACCGAAAACTCCACACAGTCGCCGCTCATTGTTTCGCTGACGAATCTGGCCTGATGATCGGGGCGAAAGCTGTCCTCGTATCCGAGCTCGTATTGGAACTCCTCAAAGCTCTTCATGATCGCCTGGATGCGCTCGTAGTAGCCGTCGGGGACCTCTCCGATGCGCTTCTCGATATGATTCTCGAACGCCTTCCGGTGTTCCTCGTCAAGCGGGATTTCGAGGTGCTCGGCAAGCCGTTCCTCATCGGATTCTGATAGCGAGCCGATTCTTGAGAACTGCCGTTCATCGGCGGTGCTCATTTCCGAAACGCTCTCGTAGGAGAAGGAGAACGGATGGTACTGCGGCTGATAGACGGTCGGCTCGACCTCGGACGGGCGATAGGCGAGTACTCGATCCTCAATGGTCGAATAGATTCCTATGTCTTCGCGTGATCGACGCATATTCCTGCTGCGATCGGTGTTTCGCCAGGTTCCGGCAAGTCGCTTGCGAACCAGATCGTTCAGTGGCTGCTCGTCGTGACGGATGAATCCGCGGATTTGGTCGAAGCGGTCCCGGTACCTGTCGGCCACATAAGTGGGGTCGACATCGCTTCGAACGACCATGACCGCTCGCTGTTGATCCTGATCGGAATCCCCGTCGCTTCCCCAGTCGGCCGCGTCAACCCCGGTGAGCGAGGTGTCATCATCCTCGCCGGCATCGTCGCCCTCACCGGTTCCGTTATCGGCCTGG
>PUOG01000081.1 GCA_003552745.1 Spirochaetaceae bacterium | reverse complement strand
GTTTGCCAGCGGTCTCGCCGCCTCCACATTCGAGATAATGTTCGCATGGGTGAGCATGACACCCTTTGATTGTCCGGTGGTACCGCTGGTGTAGATGATTGCCGCGGTATCGTCCTCGGCGGCAGGTGGATCGTCGCCGTTCGCCGCTTCATCGAGTGAGTCCGGATCGGGCAGACCGTCGAAATCGTTAAGCGTGACCGTCGCCCGATCACCATTTGACCCGACCTTCTCGGCGAGCGTTCGCGAGACGAACACCACCTTCGCCTGCGCGTGATCGAGGATGTTCCGGATTTCGGTTGCCGAGAAATCGGGCAGGAGCGGAACGATGACCGCCCCCATGCTCGTCGTAGCGAGATAGACTACCGCCCAGTTCGGCATGTTCTCCCCGACAAGCGCAACCCGATCGCCCCTCGATACACCGAGCGCGCGGAGAGCACCCGACACGCGCCTCACCTCGTCGACGAGGTCGCGGTAGGTGAGCGGTTCGCCATCCACCAGACTCAGCGCCGGATAGTCGGCGAACGTGCGAAGACTTCTGTTCAACAACTCGGGAAATGTGCGATTCGTTAACGGTTCCACACCCATAAGAGTACGGTCGGGTGCGGTTCATGGCAAGAATTCCACCCGGCGTCCGGAGCCAGGTTTCCGATCGGTGCAACGTACCGCGATAGACACCCCGCACCGACGCCGCCTACCGACACGCCGCACTCGCTCCCGGCCCTCACTCCCGCGTGTGCCGGTTCACATATTCGCGAAGTGCGGCATTGACGAGGGTCTGGTAGCCGACCTTCTGTTCACCGGCCTTCTTTTTGAAGTAGAGCACGATGTCGTCGTCGAGCCGGATGGTGGTCGTTCGCTTGTTCGGCTGGTAGAAGCGGCCGCGAACGCCTCGCGAGAAGTCGTACTCTTCCTTGAGCTCGAAACCATCTTCGCCGCCGAATCCCGACTCGTACTCCTTTCGTTCGGACATGGTAGCCCTCCTCGCCGAGACAATCCGGATGACCTCCTCCGCCGCATCGTCGAAATACAGGTGTGCCACGACGACAAGCCCTCCCGCATCGGTCTGTCCCAGCGTTACCCAGCGTTCTTCGTAGTAGCCGAACCGCCGGTCGAGCAATGACAGATGCAGAGGATCGCCGAACACCGCGCACGCTTCTTCGAACGTGATTCCGTGCTTCCGACGATTCGCCTCGGATTTGCTCTCGTCCCACTCGAACCGCACGGTTCATTATCCGGATTTGTATGTATGATGTAAATACACCGACGGCGATGCATCACCCCAGTGCGGATGATCATGGGGATTCGGGCGCGCCCCTGCGCGTGCGCCGATGCCGTGCCTCGACCCGAGCCGCCGCCAGGCATTGCCGGTGACCGCCGCATGCGGCCGCATCCGGCGCGCGCAGGGTCGTGTGCTGCGGGGGTTCCGTTCTCCCACCCGCGCCTGCGGCGCGGGCGCTCGAACCGCGGCGGCTGTCGCCGCCGCGCCCCTCCGCCCACTCGCGCATCGCTTCGAGACCTTTGGTTCGTCATCGACGGTAAACTGTAAACGGCGGTTTTGGCGTGGCGCGGAGGACGCCGTTACATCAGCTGGATTGCGGTATTCAGCGCCATGAACAGCGTTACGAGAACGCCGATGAGCCACTGCGGCAGCTTCGATTCCACGTATTCGCCGATTCTTCCCAGCATAGGATTGATTCGCTCATCTGACCATACGGGGGAATTCGAGCCGGCGATTGAAGGTATCGGGTGCGATCGCGATCGCATCGCCCGGATTTTCCGGGATTCAATGCGCGATGCCCTCCGTGGCGCTTGACCGCCGGGGAATCCGGCTCTATGCTTACGATATCGTCGAAACCGACCGACGGTCGGTCGGTAACGGAGAAAGGAGGAGCAGTGTATGGGATCGGAGGAAACACGCGAGGCGATCGTCCGGGCGTCGATCGGGCTCTTTTCCGAACGTGGCTACGAGAAGACGACCGTCCAGGCGATCATCGATTCGGTCGGGGTGTCCAAGGGCGCGTTCTATCACCATTTCTCTTCCAAAGAGGAGATCGTCGAGGCGATCACCGACGGGTATATCACCGAAGGGTTGGAGTACCTGCAGGAAACGGCGGGAGAAGCGGGCCTTACGACAGCGGAAAAGCTGAACCGCGTCATTCAGGGCTCGCAGCTCTACCGGGCGCGGCGGCAGGACACCCGCGAAGCGATCGAGCGCGCCTTCGCCGGCGGGCGGAATCTGAAACTCGAACGTGCTATCGCGGAGAAGGCGCGGGCGCAAACCCTTCCGCTGTTTACCCGCATTCTGGAGGACGGAATTTCGCGCGGTGAGCTTCAGATCGGCAACGCCGGCGCGCATGGCGAGATTCTGTTTCACCTGCTGCTGGGAATGAAGGAGTCGTTGCGCGAGCGGATGCACGCCGGCGCGGATTCGGAGACGGTCGGGGAATTGCTCGGCGTTTACGAGGATGCGGTGTGTCGCGTCCTCCGGCTTCCGGAAGGGTCGATTTGTCTTGCCGCTCCGTATGTGAGCCGCCTGTACGGCACGGCGGCCCAGAAGAACAGCAGCCACGGACAAAGAACGAGGAGTTAAGCGATGACACATATCCGTTCGCTCAGCGAAACAGGCAGAGATGATGTGGAGCGCGCCGGCGGGAAGGCGGTGAATCTCGGTGAGATGATTGCCGCCGGTTTGCCGGTGCCACCGGGCTTTGTGGTGCTGACCTCCGCATACCGCGAGCATGTCCGCGATTGCGGTCTCGAAGCACATATACGGGAGACGCTCACTGCGATATCGCCGGACGATCACGCGGCGCTCGAATGCGGGGCGGCCCGCATTCGCGCTCTGTTCGCGGCAAACCCGCTTCCCGGGAGTCTGCGCGACGAGATCGCGAGCGCGTACTCGGACCTCGGCGACGCGGTTGCCGTTGCGGTCCGCTCATCGGCGACCGCCGAGGATCTTCCCGGCATGTCGTTCGCCGGACAGTACGACTCCTTTCTGAATGTGACGGGAACCGATGAGCTTCTGAAGCGCATCGTGGAGTGCTGGGCTTCGCTGTGGAACGCGCGAGCGATCTCGTACCGGCTCCGGCAGGGGATCGGCCACGGCGAGCTTGCCCACGCGGTGATCGTCCAGCGCCTCGTCGACGCGGTGAAGTCGGGGATTCTCTTCACCGCGAATCCGCTCAACGGCCGGCGAGACCAGCTTCTGCTGAACGCATCGTGGGGCCTCGGTGAGGCGATCGTCGGCGGGGAGGTCGATCCCGATCAGTGGGTCGTTTCGCGCTCCGACGGGAGCGTGATCGAGCACCGGATCGCGGAGAAGCGCGTCGAGACGGTGAGAACCGGGAGCGGGGTCGAGCAAACCGCGGTGCCGGACGATCGGCGCGCGGTTGCGACTCTCACTGTCGAGGAGGTGCGGCAGCTTCACGAGCTCGGCGAGAGCGCGGAGCGACACTTCGGGTATCCTCAGGATATCGAGTGGGGACACGCCGACGGCGGGTTCTATCTCGTGCAGTCGAGACCGATCACGAGCCTGTATCCGGTCCCCGAAACCGAGCCCGGGAAGCCGGGGGTGCGCATCTACATCAATTTTAATCTCTACTCGCAGGCGATGCAGGAGCCGTTCACCGCGATCGGTGAGGATCTGGTATACACGGCGATCCGCAACGTCCGCAGACGTCTCGGGCCGAAGAGGATTCCGGAGAACAGCCTGTGGTATCTCAAGAGCGCAGGGGGGAGGTTGTTTATCGACGTTACCGCGTTCCTTCGCAGCGAGAAGTTCCGCAAGAAGCTCGGCAAGCCCGATCGACCGGACAAGGATCCCGTTACGACCCGTGCCCTGCTGGAGTATCTCGAAGCCAACCGGGAGGAGGTTCTTTCGCACCGCGAACCGGTATCCTTCCTCCGCGTGCTGAACCCGCGTCTGGTTCGCTACTTCTGGCGCGCTACGCGCATGGGGTGGTACGGGAAACGGCATCCGGCGGAGGCCCGCGCACGCGCGGTCGCCTCCGGCGAGGCGGCTGTCGATGGTATCCGGCGAGCGGCGGAAGGTCTTCACGGGATACCCGACACGATCGGTTTCCTGAGGAACTACATTGACGATGTGTTCCTCGCCGGAGGGGAGACGCTGTACTGGGTCAAAGGGCCGTCGGCGAACATCGACAAGGTGCGCGATATCATGGAGCGGTATCTCGGGGACTCCGCCGAT
>PUOG01000073.1 GCA_003552745.1 Spirochaetaceae bacterium | reverse complement strand
CCGATCGAAGTCGAGGATAAGCAGCTTTCGGTCAAGGAAGACCGGGTCCGTGAATGGCTGGACCAGGGTGCTACTCCGAGCGATACGGTGCGACAACTGCTGAACCGGAAGAACATTCATCGTAAGTGATCGCGACTGAAAGCAACTCAGTAGCGCGGAAGGAGCGGATCAGTGGAAAGGGATCTTGTAGATTACGTTGCCCGCTCACTTGTTGATGAACCGGACGGCGTCGAAGTGAATATGATCGAGGGTGAGAAGTCGACGATCATCGAGCTGAAGGTTGCCGACGGAGATATCGGAAAGGTAATCGGCAAGCACGGAAGGATCGCGAAGGCGATTCGGACGATTCTGAGCGCCGCATCTACGAAGACCGGCAAGCGGGTGGTACTCGAGATACTCGATTGATCGAATGCAACAGCTCGTAGCGGCGACAGTTCGCACATCGTTCGGGGTGAAAGGAGAGCTGAAACTCGAGAGTGTGTCCGGCGAGTACGAGCATCTCCTGAGCCTCGAAACGGTGGTGCTCAGACCACCGGAAGGGCGACTGACCGGGCTCGCGTCGACTGCACGCCGAACGGCCATGTTGGTGCCGCAGCAAGCAACGCGTACGTCAAGTGGCTACGAGTTTCGCGTCGAACGCACTCGCCGGCACGGATCATCCGTCGTAATGAAACTTGCCGGGATCGAAACGCCGGAGGAGGCAAAAGCGTGGAGTGGGGCCGAGCTCCTCGTCCTGCGTGCGAATGCGGCTCCTAAGGCGGATGATGAGTACTACTACGCCGATCTTGTAGGCTGTACCGTCCGGTCGGAGGGGAATGCGGTCGGCGCTGTTCGCTCGATCTGGAATAACGGCTCGAGCGACATGCTGGAAGTCGAAACCGATAACGGTGTTCGAGTAATTCCGTTCCGCAGCGAGTTTGTCGGCGCTGTGGATATCGAGGAGGCGAGGATCGAACTGATCGCACCGTGGGTGCTGGAATGAAAATCACGGTATTGAGCCTTTTCCCCGAGATACTGGAAGCATATTTCGCATCCTCGATCATGGCAAAAGCGATAGAGCGGGGGACGATGGTCGCCGAGCTGGTGAACATTCGGGACTTCGCGACCGATCGGCACCGTACGTGCGACGACGCTCCATACGGCGGCGGTCCCGGCATGGTAATGAAAGCGGAGCCCCTCGCAGCGGCGCTCGATTCGGTTCAATCAGCGAGTGCGGCTACGGAAGGAATGCGGACGATATATCCGACGCCTTCAGGCCGGCTCTTTACCCAGCACGATGCGGAGCGCCTGGCGGTTGAAGAGCACCTGCTGTTCATCTGTGGGCGATACGAAGGGATCGATCAGCGCATCGTCGATCTCTACGTAGATGAGGAGCTCAGCATAGGAGACTACGTTCTGAGTTCCGGCGAAATTGCATCTTTAGCGATAATTGATGCAGTATACCGACTGATCGACGGAGTGATTCGCAGCGAATCGCTCATCGAGGAGAGTCACTCCGCCGGATTGCTTGAGTATCCGCACTACACCCGACCGGAGGTGTTCCGTGGGCTGAAAGTCCCGGATGTGCTTCTGAGCGGACACCACGCGGAAATCAAGCGGTGGCGCAGTGCACGCATGCGAGAGAAAACAAAGGCGGTTCGCCCGGACCTATTGGCCGAAAGCGAGCGGATCTGTGACGAAAGAAGCGAGGAACCAAATGGACGTAATCAAGGCAATTGAGACAGAGCAGCAGGAACAAGCCAAGAAGGTCGAAGAGAGCTTTCGCGTCGGCGATACGGTGAAGGTGCACTTCACGATCGTCGAGGGAACCACTGAGCGGGTGCAGATATTCGAAGGGCTGGTAATCGCAAAGAATAACAGCGGAATCAACCGAACCTTCACCGTCCGAAAGGTCTCTTACGGGATCGGAGTCGAACGCGTGTTCCCGCTTTCATCCCCGCGGATCCAGAAAATCGAAGTCAGCCGCCGCGGCCGGGTCCGGCGAGCGAAGCTGTACTACATTCGCGGACGGGTCGGAAAGGCAGCAAAGGTCTCCGAGCTCGTACGAAAGAAGTCGTAAGTCTCAACCTGACCTCGTAGGGGCGACGAAACGTGAATCCCGTCGGTCCCGGCAGCAGCGCCCATATTGTTCTCCCAACCGCGGTCCGACTTACCGCCGGGAGGATTCTCTCCGTGAGGGTCGTCGAACGCCTGGCCGGAGACCTCGTAAGACTGGAGATCGACGGGAAGACTTTTAATGCTCGCGCGAATGCGACACTCACACCCGGCGACACCATACGGGTACATGTGAAAGGGATCGACGAGAGCGGCAGGATTGTACTCGAGCTGGTCAGGGAGGGTGAGTCTCCGCTGTTGCGAAGCATGGACCTGCCGCAGGACGAGTCGCACCGGGCCGCACTCGAAGCTTTCGTTCGATCAGGCCTGCCGCTCGATCCGACTGCTATCGCCGGAACCGCACGCAGAGCACGATCAGAGGGGCCGGACGCGGCGTATATCGCTCGTCTCATAGCGGTACTGCGGGGTAAAGGACTGCCTGCCCATCTTGTCGATGAGATTTCCTCGGCTACCGGCGGAGAAACGAGGGACGACTCAGACAATCGTCGCGACGACGAACACCGCAGTAACCCCGGCTTCCGGCAAGCTTCGACCGATCGCATTCGGCGACTCGCCGATGCGATCCGAAGCATTATAGAAACGCCTGCTACCACATCCAGGGCGATCCATCTGATGAATCACTTCCGTGAAGGCCTCGCACACTGGGCGCTTATCCCGCTCTCTGTCGAACCGTTCGATTCAGTGACTGTGGCGGTGCGATTCGGCGAAAGCGGTGTCGTCGATCGAGCGACCGTGCGAATCGCTGACGGCGAGACCCGCTATCAGGCGAGCTGGGCTCCGTCCGGCGGTCGGGTAGCCTTGAGCGCGAACGATCCAGAGGCGGTACGCACCGCAAAAGAGTTGCTCGCACCACTGGCGGAGGCATTGGAGCGGCTCGGACTGGAACCAATGGAACCCCGGCTTGTGAGTCGACTCGACGGGTTTTCAGATGAACCGGTAGAGCATATACTACGCTCCGTAGATACCGAGGTCTGAGCACCTCTGTAAGAAGGTAGCCCGGCGGTGTGCCGGAAGGGATGCTGATGAGAAAGAAAGCGGTTGCGCTTCGATACGGAGAGGAGTTGCCCGCACCGTTTGTCCTCGCTAAAGGGGCTGGTGTTCACGCGGATCGGCTCGTCGAGCTGGCTCAAGCATACGAGATTCCCATTACTCCGTCGCATTCGCTCACTGAGACGCTTTTCGAGATCGACATTGGCGAGATGATACCCGAATCGGTGTACGAGACGGTCGCACAGCTGCTGGTGTTCTTTTCCCGAGTAGGTGAACGGAGTAATCGAGGATGAATAGCTACAACGTGTCCGACCTGAAAGTCGGAATGCGATTCGACAAGCCTGTCTATATCGACGATGACACGCTCTTCGTCCCCGAAAACGTCGAGATTCGCGAGCGCGACCTGAACAGACTCCTGAAATGGAATATCCAGACGGTGCTCACCGAAGGCAAGCCGATCGCCGACGAGGTCCCTGAAGAGTTGGGGGAGGCGAACAACACCTTTCTGGCATCGGCTTTCAGAGGTTCGGAATATCGAAAGGTGATCAACTCCTACAGCGATCTCACCAACCGAATTACCGGGGTCTTCGAGGCGATCAAGAAACGAACGGCCGTATCCACCACTGAAATCGACCAGACCGTCGACGGACTGAACGCAGAATTGAGGGCGCACCGCGACGAACTCATACAATACATCCTGTACGGATTGCACGGGTCAAGCGGCTTTGAGCAGAACGCGCTCAACTGCGCTACACTATGCATGCTCATGGGCCGCGAAATGGGGATCACCGACCACAAGATCGTGGAGCTTGCGACCGCCGCGCTGATGCACGATATCGGCATGGTCCGACTCCCCGACGCGATCGTCAACAAGAGCGGCAAACTGAGCCCCGATGAGCTGCAGCAGATTAAGACCCATCCGATTCACAGCTACAAGATTATCGTCCGAGAGCTCCGATACCCCGATTCTATCGGGCAGGCAGCGTTACAGCACCAGGAGCGGTGGGACGGCGCAGGATACCCGAAAGGCTTGCGTGGAGACCAGATTGCCCTCCATGCACGCCTGATCGCCGTCGCCGATGCCTTCGAAGCAATGATCAGCAGACGTCCGTACCGCGATCCGATGATCGGATATCGGGCGATGCGCTCGATTCTCAGCGATAACGGTCGCCGTTTCGATCCCGAGGTTCTGAAAGTCTTCATCCAGACAATGGGCCTCTATCCGCTCGGCAGTGTCGTGCTGCTCAATAACGCCGCAGTCGGCCGTGTTGTTGCCGTGAACCGCGGAGCCCCGCTTCGTCCGAAAGTGAAGATCATGATCGACGAAACCGGGTCGGAATCCTCCGAAGACGACGGTGAGATTGTCGATCTCAACGAATATCGACAGCTCTTTATCGTGAGATCGGTTGATCCCAAGGATATCTCATCCTCACGAAATCAGATTATCGATGCCGAATAGCACCGTTTCCGACGGGAGGATAGGAGAGGACGTCGTCGTTGCGTATCTCCGGAAAAACGGTTGTTCGATTGAGCGAAGAAACTTCAGATTATCCGGGGCAGAGGTCGATATTATTGCCAGATGCGCGGACACCCTGCACTTCGTTGAGGTGAAACGCTGGAGATCATTCGATTCGAGTGAACTGGAGTACGCAATTGATCGACGAAAACAGCATCGTATCGCGCGAGCATGCCGCGGGTATCTGGCCTCACTTCGAGAAACCGAGTTCCCCGAGGTGTCATTCGACGTTGCATTCGTTGATGCGTCCGACGACTCGATTCGTTATATCGATCGCGCATTCGATATCGAGTGGTAGTAACTCATGCCGCGCGTAGCGAAAATATCCGATCCGTACAATCTTTCGCGTCTGAAGAGAGAGGTACATAGAAGCGAATACCTCGAGTATGCTATCGCCCGAATCGCTACCGCTCTCACCGACCAGATCATCCGAAGGGAAATGCCGCCCCCTACGCTATCGCTCTCCCACAAGTCACCGGAGCAACCGAACAGCGGCGATTGACCGGGTTCCGAACGAACCATACAATCTGCCACCATGTTGAAGGCCCTCTTTCCGGGAAGTTTCGACCCGCCGACAAACGGTCACCTGAACGTCATTCAGAGGATGTACGACGTCTACGACAAGATCTTCGTTGTCGTTGCGGATAATCCGTCCAAAACGTATGCCTTCGGCGCAGACGAACGCGTCGAGATGATGAGAGAGCTGGTAGATCCGTTTCCGAACATCGAAGTGCATCTGTGGGATAAGCTCGTGGTACGGTTCGCCGAGCAGGTGGGTGCAAGAATCATGGTTCGCGGCGTACGAGCGTTGGCGGACTTCAACTATGAGTTCGAGTTATCGATGATCAACAAGGGATTGAGCCCGCACGTGGAGACGATCTTCGTACCGACAGATCCACAGTTTTTCGTTCTGAGAAGTTCGGCAATAAAGGAGCTGGCGCGACTCGGTGGCGACATTTCGACTATGGTCCCGAAATCGGTCGCCGACCGCCTCCACGCGAAATACGCTACTTCTTGACAGCCGCGGACCGATAGGATAGCCTTTGCCGGCGTGTGTAATACACATGCATAAGCAATCGTGACATTACGTTAAGGAACCACAATAACCATGGCAGTACCCAAGTATAAGCACTCAAAGGCACGTACTCGTCGCCGAAACTCAATCAACGGCAAACTTCGAGTCGCCCACCTCGTAACATGCTCGAACTGTGGATCCATGAAGATGCCCCACCGCGTTTGCAGCAAGTGTGGCTTCTACAAGGGCCGACAGATCTTCGAACCTAAGGATCTCGATTGAACCGAGAATAAACAATCCGTGCGGAAGACGCTGTTTTCACAGCGCTCAGGAGGAAGTAAATGGATGAACAGATGTTTGAGAAGATGAAGAAACTCATCGCCGACAAACTGGAGATCGATGAAAGCAAGATTACGCTCGAGTCATCGTTTCGACAGGATCTCGGCGCCGACAGTCTCGACACGTATGAGCTCGTTTACGCTATCGAAGAAGAGCTCGGCATTACGATTCCCGACGAGAAGGCGAACGAATTCGAGACGGTCAAGGACGCTCTCGACTACATTCAGAGTCAGACTAAATAGCCGGTAGGAGGTGAGTACGTGCGGTTCAACAGAAATCGCGCGCCGCTCCACGCCCTGCCGGTCGCACCGGAACGGAAGAAAGAGCTTCAGCTTTTTGAGAAACACGCGAGGATCAGGTTCAGAAGACACGAGCTTCTGAACCTCGCATTCTCGCATCGGTCCTATGCAAACGAAACCGCCGAGGAAATCGGGAACAACGAAAAGCTCGAGTTCCTCGGTGATTCCGTTTTGGGACTTGTGGTAGCTGAATACCTGTTCATCCGATTCCCCGAAAAGGCCGAGGGTGATCTCGCGAAGATAAAGTCATTCGTTGTCAGCGAAGACAGTCTTGCGAGCATCGCGCGCGCACTGAAAGTCGACAACTTCATCCTTATCGGAAAGGGGGAAGAGCACTCCGGCGGTCGCTCCAAGAAGGCGCTACTCGCCGATTGTATGGAGGGGATCTTCGGTGCCTATTTCCTCGATCAGGGGTTCAAGGCATCGCAGAAGTTTATTCTCCGACTGCTCGTCCCCGAGATCGATAAAGTGATCGAAGATCGCCATCGCAAAGACTACAAGACGCTTCTTCAGGAACTCGTTCAGAAGAACTTCAAGACGTATCCACGATACAACCTCATAAAGCGTACCGGACCCGACCACGACAAGACCTTCTGGATGGAGGTGAAGATCGGCGAAAAGACCTACGGGCCCGGCCACGGCAAGAACAAGAAAGAAGCCGAGCAGAATGCAGCAGGTGTCGCATATGAGGCGATCGTGGCCGAAACGGAGAGTCCGGACGATCGCAGCAATGGCGGCCCGTCGGCCAGACAGAGCAACGGTCGGCGAAAGAGTCAGCGAACCGGACAGCGTCGGTCAGGGGTATCTCGCAGTAGCTCGCGTTAGCATGCGGCGAGGCGCGCTGCTCACTCCCCGGGATGGAGCCTCTGTCGGTAGATGCGCGCTGCGATAGTTCGCAGAGTCTGCGCTTCGTTTTGAGTTGGATCGTCGAGCACCGTTTCGAGCAGTTCCCGAAGTATGATACCCATGTCCGGCCCCCGGGGGATCCCTAACTCGGCGAGGTCGTTCCCGTTGATTCGCAGATCGCGTATCGTAAGGGCGTGGTCTTCGGCCAGCACGCGCTCCGCGTGCGCCTCCAGCTCATCGAGATTGCGTGGATACCGAATGCGAGCGGTGGTCTTTCCGGCGATATCCGCGCGGCGGAGGGCGAGCAGATCGGAAAACGATTCCCGTCCGGCCCGGGCAATCAGTCGCCGCACCGCACTGTCCTTTGTGCTACCCGGCTCGTATCCGAACATATGCAACCGAATCAGGTGTGACACGTGTTCGATCGTTCGGTTCGGAAACTTAAGCCGTCTCGTTATCCGCTCCGCCAGTTCGGCGCCTACTCGATCGTGGTCGTGGTAATGAACGCTTCCGTCCTCCGAACGACTGCGGCAGCGTACCTTGCCTATATCGTGGAGAAGACCGGCGAGCCTGAGATCTATCCGTTTTGCCGGTAACGCTTCGCACGTGGCAACCAGATGACCGAAAAGGTCATAGTCACCACCTCCCGGCTCGCCGCGACACTCATCGAGCTCGGGCAGTATGATCGATAGTATGCCGGTTTCGCCCATCTTGCGAAGGACACGGCCTGGCCGCTCGGCGCCGAGCAGCTTTTCCAATTCATCGCGAATGCGCTCGGCAGATACCGCCGACAACCTCTCTCTCTCGATTGAGAGAGCGTTCTCCGTATCTCCCTCGATCTCGAACTCGAGCACCGCGGAGAAGCGCAGAGCTCGCAGGAGCCGTAAGCCGTCTTCGTGAAACCGATGGTGAGGGTGGCCCACCGTTCTGATCAGACGCCGCCGGATATCGTCAGTTCCTCCGTATGGATCGACGAAAGAACCGTCGACCAGATTGAGCGCCATGGCATTAATGGTGAAATCGCGGCGGGAAAGATCCTCCTCGATCTCGGACGCGAACGAAACCGAATCAGGCCTGCGTCCGTCGGAATAGCTCTCGTCGACGCGAAATGTCGTAACCTCGATCTGGTGTTTGCGAAAAAGAACGGTTACCGTTCCATGGTCGATTCCGGTGGGAATCGTACGGCGGAAGAGGGTGCGCACAACCTCGGGTGAAGCGTCAGTGGCCACATCGAAATCTCCGGGCGGCTTTCCGAGCACGATATTTCTGACCGCTCCTCCCACAAGAAAGCACCGGTATCCCGACCGCGAGAACCTCTCGGCGAATTCGCAGAGAAAGGGGGGTACGTCGTTGATCGTTGCCTTCCTGCTGAATCCCATAGTGGGGTTGATTGTACGAAAGGGGGGGAATAAAAAAAAGGTTCACCGCGAAATCTCGCGATGAACCTTCCGAATCAGTTATCCGGAACGTGGAACGAACCGGACTACTGCAGCAGTCCGAGGACGTTCTGCGGCTGCACGTTCGCCTGACCGAGCATCGCGGTCGAAGCCTGCGTGAGGATCTGATTCTTGACGAAATCGACCATCTCGGCCGCCATATCGGTGTCCCTGATCCGGCTCTCGGAGGCGGCGAGGTTCTCGGCGCCGACATCCAGTCCCTGGCGAGTGAACTCCAACCGGTTCTGGTATGCCCCGAGGTCGGCTCGTTGTTTACTGACGTTCATCAGGGCGTCATCGATGGTGCCGATCGCCGCGTTTGCCCCGTCCGGAGTCGAGAGCGAGATGAACGTTGCCGACTGAGGTGGACCCGAGAGTCCCTGTAGACCGAGACCTTGCGCGGTCATCGTACCGATGTGAACCCGGATACGCTGGTCCATGTTGGCTCCGACGTGAAACCACATGCTGGCGGTCACCTGGTTCTCACCGGTCTCACGTGCAAACCGTCCGGTCATCAGCGTCAATCCGTTGAACTCGGCGTGACTCGCTACGCGGTTGATCTCGTCGACAAGCTGGCTGACCTCTACCTGGATCTGCATGCGGTCCTCATTGGTGTAGATTCCGTTGGAAGCCTGCACCGAGAGCTCGCGCATGCGCTGGAGAATGTCCTGCGTGGTCTGCAGATAACCTTCGGTCGTTTGGATGAGCGATACACCGTCGGCGGCGTTCATCTCGGCCCGATTGAGCCCGCGAATCTGCGACCGCATCTTTTCGCTGACGGCGAGGCCGGAGGCGTCGTCGCCCGCACGGTTGATGCGCATCCCCGAGGACAGCCGTTCGATGTTCGTGTCCTGGCTCGCCTCGTTCCACTTCAGCTGCCGGTTGGCGAACATCGCGCTGGTGTTGTGATTGATGATCATTCAATCCTCCTTGACTGAACTCCATTCAGCCGAACATCCGTGTCCGGCGGGCGCGGCGAACGCCGAACCCTGCTCTCCGGCTACGCCGGAGTAGCATGCCCGGCGCGGAAACCTTTCCGCTCCGGAACGCAGCACGTGTACAGAACGTGCCTTATTGAGATTGTCGGGCAGGTGGTTGATGAACTTGAGTCGAAACGCGATTTGCGGTATCGAAGCGTTTCGGTGCACTATTCGGGATACTGTGATCGATTCGGTTCTACTAATCGGAGGAGGACGAGCTCCAGACTCGCTGGTGCGCCGGGTAGCCGGGACAGTCCCATGTATCGCGACCGCCGATTCGGGGCTCGACCACGCCGTCGAGCTCGGACTGGCGCCGGGCCTGATATGCGGTGATATGGACAGTGTCAGCAATTCGAGTCTTTCACGCCGCTACCCGAGTGCCCGGATACATCGGTTCGATCGCGAAAAAGACGAAACGGATACCGAGATCGGCCTTCGCTTGCTGCGTGAATCGGGATTCGTCAACCCCGTACTCTTCGGTGGGGGCGCCTCCGGGCGGCCGGATCACTATTTCGGGATTCTGTGGACCTTCGAACGTGCTATCGCACCGCGCGGATGGATCGACAGTGACGCCGAAATGCTTGTAGTAGAGAAGGGGGAGCAGTTCGATGTGCAGAACGATCCGGGGACAATCATCTCCTGCTTTCCGGTCGGCCCGGGACCTTTCTCTTTCGCAAGCGACGGCCTTCGCTGGCCGCTGCATGGGCTGCAATGGACGCGTGAGATGAACGGCATGAGCAATGTGATCGACAAGCCACGACTGACGATCGCGGTAACCGCCGGTCGAATACTGGTCGTACGGCCGTTCGTTGTCGATACGGAACGGAATGGAACGGAGCTGGCAAACGGAACATGGCGAGTAACCGCGTAGAAGTCTCGGCACCGAAGGCACTGACCAGCGACGACGAGTCCCGACTCGAGAGTACTGTTCGTCACGCACTTAGTCTTGATGTGGCAACCGACACGCCGGTCTATCCGGCTCGTCTCGAAGAGAGCACTCGCCGTGAATTGCTCCGAGCCGAAATCGAGAAGCTTTCCGGACGCGATCGCCGTGCTCTGTGGACCATGCGAATCCGGACCGGCCGCGACGAGCTCGGCGTTATTGAACCGTACCTGCTCGATCAGAAGAAACGCGCGATTCGCCGTTCCCAACCTTCGCTGCGAGATTTCGACGGCACGGCGCTTTCACCGGAAAGCGCTGCCCTGTTCAGCGACCTCTACGATGCGGCAACCGGATTCCGTCCGTATTTCAGACGAATCTGGGGAGACGACGCGGCATTCGTAGACGTGCTCTTCCGATCCGTCGTTCACACCAAACCGGCCCTTCGCGATGAGCTCTCGCACTTCATGTCGCAACAGGAAATGCAGGAAATCTATCTCAGGGAGCGTAATCGACAGCACGTCCATCAGCTCGTGATCGAACGCATTGACGCCTATGTCGAAGGGCTGGAAAGGAGTCGATTCGAGCAAATCGAGCAGGCCGCACTACCACTTTACTATCTTGGTCCGTTGTTGCACTTTCCGTTCGACGATTTTCTGCGCTGCTACGGCATAGAAGGCTCTCCGAAACGAAAGAGAGGAGCGACGCGACTCGTTCTCAGCGAGGGTATCTACTACCTGGAGCGACTCTTTCACGCTATCTATCTTGCGAGACGGCTGCCGGAGGACGATCCGTCGACCGGCGACCTTTTACGGATGTTCGGTTTTTCCCCCGACGAAGCGGATCGGCTTGCCATGTCGATGACGTGGCTGGCCGATACCGCACGAGAGTTTAGCCGTTCGATACCGCTTGCCGACATTATCCGGGTTGGACGACGAGATCCGTTCCACCGGCTGCAGGTCTACATACCGACACTGCGGCTCACCGAGTTCTACCGTGCGAAGCTGAAACTAATGTGTCTGCGCACGCTCGATGAACGTTTTCCAGACGTACGGGTAGGTGTCGTCGGATACCACCTGCGGGAGCTCTTCGACGAGCAGCTCGAGTCGCTCAAACACTACGAAGCTCCCGATGTAACCGAAGAGAACCAAGAGGAAGCGCCGACCGTGGCCCTTCCGAGACCAAAGTACGGTCTGGCAATGCGTTGTTTGATCACATACCTTCACCGACACTACCGCTCGGTGCTCCAGGAAGAGGCTCGAGTTATCGGCCGTATAATGCCGGCTCGGATGAGAGAAGAGCAGGGGACGCTGATGCACCAGGCAGGCGCCTTCGAGGATGTCGTCGAGCGGCTTATCTCGACCGACATTGCCATGGCCCCGCAGGAATACGACGGACAGACGCTCGCACGCCTCCGGAGGAACATCGATCGCGACATCAGTCAACAGAAAGCGTACCAGGCGTTTATCTCTCAGAAACAACGCGAGGTACTCATGCTCGTGAACAAGGCACTCGAGCACCTGAAGGGCATGCATGAGATCTTCGAAGCGGTGTTGCCTCTCGATTCGCCCCAGCTGGATGAGAGCTATCGTTCGATGCGGGGGACGAGACGTGGCAAAGGGGGACTAAGAGAATCGCTCGAGCGGGAGATGCGGATCATGGACCAGTTGGAGGCGCTGGTTATCGAGACCATCATGATCGATGATGGCCGCTGAGTACTGTGCACCGATTACTCCGATTCGGCCGGCCGGGATCTTCGCGGTGCCGCGCGTGTATCGGCGGGACTTCAATCTGCGGGGTTTTCGGCGGCCGGCGCAAAGCTCGGCCGACACCCAACCTCTGCCGGATCACTCCTCGAAGAGCCGTTGGAACTGAAACGGGTCAACACCGAGCTGAAAGTACTCGAGAAGAATCGGATACTCGTCGAGCACCTCGCCGTAGCTTCGCAGAGACCGCTGGATCTCCTCGTCTCTCGCCTGTCGGTCCGCCCGTTCGGCGGATGCAGCGATCAGTGCATCGGTTTCCGCCTCCAGCTGTGTACGATAGAGTGAACGAGCCTCCTGATATAGCGCGAAATCGGGAACGCGATAGGAGCGCACCGCGACCTGCTTTATCCGCAGTCGCGGATGCCGATCCGCGAGATAGTCAAGCAACTGATCTTCGATCGATTCGATCGATAGCTCATCCACGGCATCTCCGTCCGATAACATATCGATCAGTCGATCGACCGCGGCTGTCTTCATGGCGTCGACCGTTCTTTCGTACCACTGGTCGAGGCCGTCCGGCCGCAACCCGTCTTCCTCGGCAAGCTGCGGGAGAGCCTCCGGTGCAATCGCGATCGTTACTGCGGCACTGATCTCGTAGCTCAAGTCCGGCTGATCGGCGAGCACGGTTCGGTAGATTTCGCCGGACGGAAGAGATCCGGAAGCATCAATGTCAATAGTCCGCGGCTCCGAATCAAAGACGTAGAGCTCCATATTCGTTGGAATCAGCCGTTGCCAACGCCACTGAAACTCGCCCGGCCGCACGATCTCGGCCTCCCAGCCGTGGGTTCGCGAGAAAACAACACCGTACCCATCGTCCGGGATCAGGAACTGTATCCAGCCGAAGTAGAATACGACTCCTCCGAGTACCAGAATGACGACCAGTCCTATCAGAACCTTTTTCACGAAATCTCTCCTGTGCGAGCGCCGTTCGGCTCCGCCTCCCCTCAGGTGTACGATGATTGTAGGCTACGCATTTCTACCCTGGCAAGGGAGAGCGCACAAAGAGGCGGATTATGTTATCATTAAACTATGCTCGCATGGCGACGCGCTGATCGACAGGCCGGAGAACACGTTACATTCCGAGTGCTGCGAATACTCGAAGGACTGAGTATCTTCTTCAGTTTCTTTATGTTGTTGGTTCTGGCGTTGTACCTGATCGGCAGCATCCAGCACTTTCTCGACTCCAGCCAGTTCATGCTGTTGGAGCTGCTGGAGATAACAGCCATTCTCTGTATATTCGTTACCGCTTACTATCTGCTCGTGCTGGTTGTGTGGATGGTGCGACGCCGGTTCTTCGTTCTCCCCCGCGTCTTGTATTCGATAGCCGCAATCACACTGGGGGTTATGCTCGCATCCGGATCGAGCCTTCTGAGCGGAGTCTTCGGTCCGGTAGGATGACGGCTCATGCTCGAGCAGCATATCCCGATCGATCCTGAGCGTTCTCCTCCATCGCTCCGGCCATTACGAAAGAACGGAAAGGAAATCGCCAGGATCCGTCAGATCGGACGGCATCTCGGGGCTCTCTTCGAAGCACTTTCACACCGGGTCAAGCCGGGGATTTCCGGAGTCGAAATCGACGCATTCGTCGCCGAGTACCTGGAATCGCGTAGTCTCACGCCTGCACTCCGGGGGTATGATGGGTTTCCCGCTACGTGCTGCGTTTCGCCCGGAAGCATCGCCGTTCACGGCATACCGTCCGAAGAACCGTTACCGAAGGGTGAGCTCGTTACCGTTGATGTCGGTGTCGAACGCGACGGATGGTATGCCGACGCGGCGTGGACGTTCGCTATCGGGCCGATCTCGCGTGAACGCGCGAACCTTCTCAAAGGCGCCTACGCGGCGTGCCTCGCGGGAGTGAAGGTAGCACGCGCCGGAAACAGCTACCGCTCACTTGGCCGGACAGTAGCGAGCATCGCAGATCGATACGGATTGAGCCTCATCGCCGAATGCTGCGGGCATGGAATAGGGCGAAGACTGCACGAGTATCCTGTCGTGCCGTACCACGTTTCCGGTCGTCGGACTCCCGGCGTCGAAACCCAACTCGACCAGCGCTTCGAGGTCGGGCAGGTTCTCACCGTCGAACCGGTTCTCTCGCTCGTGCATCAGACGCTCACGACCGGAGAGCGGACATCCGGACTGCTCGGAAGCGAAAACAGTCCGACGGCACAATTCGAGCACACGGTCGTCGTCGGTCGGGAGACCGGCTACACCCTCACCGAACCGGCTACCCCGAGCGTTGACTTTCCCCCGTACTTCTAGTAGCGTCGCGCCGTATCGCACGGGGAGGGCAGCCCCCGACCGGGCTCGACCCACCGGCGGCATTCCGCCACCTTAGCTCAGCTGGCCAGAGCACGTGACTTGTAATCTCGGGGTCGCCGGTTCGAATCCGGCAGGTGGCTTATTCTCTGAGCTGAAGCAGGCTGAAAATGCGCTCGAGCGAATGCGACGGTATCATCCTCGCTGCCGGTATGGCCTCCCGTATGGGGGGCGAGAAGCTTCTGTACGATATCGACGGTGAGCCTCTTGTGCGGCACGCGGTGCGAAATGCGCTCGATGCGTGCGCGCGCGTGATCGTCGTGGTCGGGCACGGCTCGGACGTTGTGGGCGAAGCGATCGGTGATCTCGATCGCTTCCGGCTCATCATTGCACACAATAGTCGCTACCGCTCCGGGATGCTCGGCTCGATCCAGACGGGAATGCAGCACGTCTCCTCTCGATGGTTCTTTGTAGTGCCCGGGGACATGCCGGAGGTCGTGCCGCGAATCTACGCCGCTGTCTCAGGCGCAATCGGCGAGTCGGAGGAGAGCGAAGGCCCGGCGGAGGCAGGCGAAAGCAGCGTACGCGCAGTCGTTCCCTACTATCGCGGCACGCGAGGACATCCGGTGCTGATCCATATGGGTCTCATTGCGGAGGTCCTCGCCGAACCTCCGGACGGCGGTCCGATGCGTGCGTTGATCGAGCGCCACCCGGTCCGTCGCATCGAACCGGAGGAGCCGGCGATAACGCTCGATGTCGACACCGAAGAGGACTATCGAGCTTACCTGGAACGGTTCAACCGCGGCGACCTGTCCTCGGGTTAATTGCGTCCCGCGTTCGCCCAGACTGCGGACCTACCGTTGATGGTCCGGGAGGGAAAAGGTCTTGATGATCGATCGCGACACCGAACGGATACTCTCAGAGGCTGACGCGGCGCGCCGGCGCGGCGATCCGGTAGCGATGGCCACGATCGTAGGGGTGGACGGTTCCGCCTATCGGCGCGAAGGCGCTCGTATGTTAATTCGTGCCGACGATATGCACGGGGTACTCAGCGCCGGGTGCCTCGAAGATGATGCGGTCCGGGTCGGGCGGGAAGTCCTTGAGACCGGAGAGCCTCGACTACTCGTCTACGATTCACGCGGCGAGGATGATGCTCTCTGGGGCTGGGGCAGCGGCTGTCGCGGTTTAATTCACGTCCTCGTTCAGATTCCCGATGCGGAGGTGCTTGGCGCACTCGTCGGCGAACTATCGGCCGGCCGAGCTGCTGTTATCGCAACGGTTGTGGCCGGGCGCCGGTCCGACGGCACATCGCGTTTCGACCGCCTCCTCGGCGCTCATGCCGTCCGACTCGCATCCGGCGAGATAATCGGAAGCGATAGTGCAGCGGCCGCTCTCGCCCCGGTTTTCGAGCGGGCAGACAACGGCACAGCTCCGGCATTCTTCGTCGTAACGCGGAAGGGTCACGCCGAGCCGATCGCCGCGTTCCCGGAAACCGTTCCCGAAGAAGCCGCGTACGTAGTGCTTGCCGAGCCACTCGCGCCGCCTCCACGGGTTCTCATAATCGGCGCAGGGGCCGATGCCGTCCCGCTTTCGGTGGTAGTGGCCGAAGCAGGCTTTCGAACGCTGGTCGTCGACCACCGTTCGACTGCCGCGGTGAGTGAGCGTTTTCCGCATGCCGACGATGTGCTCGCCGCCGCGCCCGATCGGATGCCGGGAGGCTACATCACCCCGAACACATATGTCGTCGTCATGACACATCAGTTCGAATGGGATAGCCGGTGGCTCGCGATCCTGGCGGATTCACCGGCCCCGTACATAGGGCTCATCGGACCCCGAGAGCGCACTGAGCGCCTGTTCGAACATCTCGAGGAGGAAACCGGTGGACCGGACGCGGCACGGAGGCTCCGGCCGCGGCTCTACAACCCGGTTGGGCTCGACCTCGGCGGACGCGGGCCGGGACCGATCGCGGTGGCTGTTGCCGCCGAGATTCTAGCGGTGCTTCATGAGCGGGTGCCGCGCCATCTCCGGGATTCCGGTCGCTGAGCACAGCGCGCAGGCCAGCCGCAACTATCCCCGCAGCTCTGTCAGGGCGCGCTCCACGAGAGTGCGCGTGAGGTCGATCTTGTAGCCATTGTGTTTCATCGCTTTCGCTTCGGAGACCGCTGCATCGGCGGCGGCACGACACACCTCCTCGGTGAGCTTTTCTCCGGCGAGCGTCTCCTGCGCTTTCTGCGATACCCACGGATTCGGCGCAACGCCGCCGAGGACTATGCCCGCCGAGGTAACCGTATTGTCGCCGTCGGTTTGCACCTGAGCGGCTACGCTCGCGAGGGCGAAGTCCCAGACCCGCCGCTCCCGCGCCTTGAGAAAGACGCCACGGCTACCGGGAGCAGGTTCCGGTATCCGGAACCCGGTGAGGATGTCCGACGGTCCGAGACAGTTCTCGCGACGGGGATCCTGCTTCGGTGTACGGAACGTCTCCTGCAGGAGCATCTCATGGCGGCCCTTCGGACCCGCGATTTCCACCTTCGCGCCGAGTGCGACGAGCGCCGGAGCGAGGTCCGAGGGGCAGACCATGCTACACGGCGCGGCACCGAAAATGGCGTGGCGACTGTTGTCGCCCATAGCGGCGAAGCACAGCTTGCCGCCGCGCCTCAGGCACACGGTGTGGCGGTCGCGGTAGTACCAGCAACGCGGTCGCTGCAAGACGTTGCCGGCTACCGTCCCCATATTTCGCAGCTGCGGAGAGGCAACCTCCGCGGCCGCCTGTACGAGGATCGGCAGCCGGGCGCGCACGAGAGCGTTCTCTTCGAGTGTCGAGATACGCGAAAGCGCTCCTACGGAGACTTCGCCATTTCCGTCTTCTATCTTGCCGAGCTCCGGTATCTGTTTAATATCCACCAGTCGCTCGGCGATCACGGTGCCCTGTTTCATCTCGTGCAACAGGTCGGTGCCGCCGGCGAGAACGCGCGTGTTCCAATCATCACCGAGCGCCTCGAGCGCCTCATCGACTGTGTGTGCCCGTACGTGTTCGAATGACCTCATTCCTTGCCTCCGTCCCGGAGCGCTTTGAGAACCCGCGCGGGGGTGATCGGAAGCTCGCGGAT
>PUOG01000175.1 GCA_003552745.1 Spirochaetaceae bacterium | reverse complement strand
GGTTCAACTGTATGCCGTAGCGCAGATCGTCGGTCGCCCCGATGTGGCTTTCGAGGGCGTGGCGCTCGTAGTCGACCTTCCACGCCTTGTTCACATCGAAACTGAGCAGGTGGTAGTCGCGTTCGCTTTTCAAGCCGATGTTCGCGCGCAGCTGTGTGTTGATGCCGGCGGAGAACACACGATCGATCGCCATGAGCGTCGCATCCGGCCCTTCGTAGCGCTCCCGGTCGGGGTACGGGTCGATAATGCCGACCGATGCGTCGTACAGTCCGAGCACCCGCCGACTCTCGCGCAGTAATTCGCGGGCGAACGCCCGGATGCCGATGCGGCCGGCCTTGCGGGCGACGAACTCGCGCGGCAGTCCGGTGAGACGGGCGAGGCGGGCATACGCGCGAGCGCGCTCGCGTTCGGAAATCGTGTCGCCGAGCGTCAGCAGTGTTGGAAGCTCACGCGTGGCGAAGTGCTCTGCCGCCTCGCGCACCGTGGCAACCGACGCCTCGGAGTGGGGCGATCCGGAGATGTCGACCGCGCTCTGTTTGCCGTGTACTGAGGCGGCGAGGCTGTAGCTCGGCAACGTATCGATCCACGGCAGCAGATCGTAGTCGGACTGGTCGAGGGTGTGAAACTCCAGCGCAGGTGAGATCAGCAACGCGCCGTTCAACCCGATGCCGTAACGTTCCTGCAGCAGTCGCGCGAGCTTTCCGACGCGGAAACCGCCGTAGCTCTCTCCGGCGATGAACGCCGGCGACTGCCAGCGCCCATGCCTTGAGAGGAAGGAGCGGATGAACTCGCAGAGGCTCTCCAGGTCGCGTTTGAGCCCGAAAAACTCCTCCTCCGGCTTCTTGCCGGATTTCGCAGGCTGCTCACCGCGGTCGCTTCCACCCGATCCGCCGACGAGGTCGCGAATCGCCCGCGCTTCCTCATAGCCGGCGTGCCGCTCGCCTTCATCCGAGCTTTTGCGCTCGCCACCGCCGTTGGCGGGCGCGCTCTCTTCATCGACCGCACGGCTGAAGCCGGTACCGATCGGATCGATAAAGACGAGATCGCTGAAAGCGAGCCAGCTCTCGTTGTTGTCCTCGATCCGCGTCGGAGGTGCCGGTGGAGTTCCGTCCTCGTTGAATACCACCCGCTTTGGTCCGACCGCTCCCATGTGCAGATAGGCGCTCGCGGCGCCCGGCCCGCCGTTGAAGACGAAGGTAATCGGACGCTCGGTCGAGTCGGACGCGGCGAGCACGTAGGCGACGTGAAACATCTCGGCGATCGTCTTCTCCCGCCGCCGGATCGGAATCCAGTCCGCCCGCGCGACGTAATCGATCCGCTCACCGCCGAGCTCGATCGTGTGCGTGCTCGTAGCTCCTTCCGGTAACCTGTGATCGTTTGATTTGCTCATAGCCACCTTCCGTTGTTCACCCCCATAGCTGTCGAAGCCGATTATCGCGTCCACAGCTTGTTCTGTAAAACCGATAACGCACCGGGTTATTCAGATAGTACGCCTGATGGTATTCCTCGGCGGGGTAGAACGCGTCGAACTGCCGGATCTCGGTGACGATACTCCGATCGAATCGCCCGGAGGCCTCCAGCTCTTCTCGCGAACGTTCGGCGATCTCGCGCTGGCCATCATCCACATAGAAGATGCCCGAGCGGTAGATCTCACCGCGGTCACAGAATTGCCCGCGATCGTCGAGCGGATCGATGTTTCTCCAGAAGACTCCTATCAGCTCGCGATAGTCGACGATTTGCGGATCGTAGATCACCTCGACGGCTTCCTGATGCCCGGTACCGCCGGCGATGACATCTTCGTAGGTCGGGTCGACAACCTCTCCCCCGGTGAATCCGGATGTGACCGCGTACACGCCGTCGATCTCATCGTACGGAGCCTCCATGCACCAGAAGCATCCACCGGCGAAGATCGCCCGCTCGTAGCCGTCGGGCACTTCGATATTGCCGCGCTCGAGCGATCCGCCGCGTTCACTCGGCATCCGGTCGCTGTTCTCCGCTCGGTCGGGCGCACTCTCTCCGGAGCCACCGGCGGAAACATGGCCCGCGCCCGCTACGAGAAGTGCCGCGATTAACAGTGTCAGCCGTTTTGTACCCATCATTACCGGAGAAAGTATACTCCCGGGGAAGGCGGATCGGCATCCGATAATTTAGCGCCGATGATTGGTTGCTGATCGCCGCCGGCCATTGAGATAGTTCGTGAGTTCAACGTCGACCAGCGCCTGCCCGGCGGTCGCTTCGGATCGCCGACTGCTTATAACATTCCGTTATATTGATTTGTTCTCGTATCTATAGGTAACTCCACCCCCTCCGTGTACGTTTGCTATCGAGAGAAGGATGAGCGAACGGATGAAGAAATGGGGCATAGCCGCGGCCATCGCGGTTTTTCTCGCCGGAGGTGGGTTGGCGATAGCCGCGGTCCGGTCGTCGGGATCCAACAACACCGCTGAGACTGCGAATGCGACCGTTGTGTACATCGTCGAATCGGGCGATCTTCGCCTGCATGTGCCCGCCTCCGGGGATATCGAGCCGTTGGAGGTCGTCGGTGTTCGAAAGGGCACCAGTGTTCCCACCCGGACGGTGGTCGAAGTGCTCGTGCGCGAGGGCGATACGGTGGGCGCCGGAGAGACGATGTTCGTGCTCGACGATCGCGGCCTGCGTCTCGATCTCGAGGGCGCACAGGCACGCTACGATGCGGCGCGGCTCGATCTCGACCGTATGCTCGAGGGAGCCGACGAGCGCGATCTCGCCGACGCGCGCGCGGCACTCACGCAGGCCGAGCAGGAGTTGCGTCAGCGCACTACGGCCGCCGATCGTATCCAGCGGCTCTACGAACGCGATCTCGCCTCCGCGGTCGAGCTCGAAGAAGCGCGCTCGGCACTCAATGTCGCCGAGAACCGGCTCGAGTCGGCCCGAATTTCGCTTCGCCGGACTTCCGACGGTGCCACCGAACATGAGATCCGAAGCAAGCAGGCGCAGCTCGCCTCGGTGCAGAACGATCTCGACCGGGCTCGACTCGCGCTCGAAGAGACGAGAGTGCGTGCGCCGGTCACCGGTACCGTCGCCTCGGTCGGGGTACGCCGCGGCGATCTCGCCGGCGACTCCGTCGAGCTTGCCACGATCATTATCGAAGATACGATGCTTTTCCGTGCCGGGGTCGACGAGAGCGATGTCGCCTCCATCGCCGTGGGTGCGCCGGCGATCGTTGAGCCGTACGGCTTGCCGAATCTCCAACTCGAAGGAACCGTCGTCGGGATCGATCAGCGCGCCTCCTCGCAGGGGAACGCTACCGTCTTTTTCGTCGATATCGAGGTGGCCAACGACGAAGGTCGGTTGCGGTGGGGCATGAGCGCCGACGCTTCGATTATCGTTGCCGAGCTCGAAGATGTGGTGCTCGTTCCGCAGGGCGCACTGCGACGGGCCGGGCGCGACAGCGCGGTGACCGTGGCGGGCGCCGGCGAGGAAACAGAAGAGCGAATCGTGCGCACCGGAGCGACCGACGGTGTGATGGTGGAGGTCGTCGAAGGCTTGAGCGCCGGCGAGCGGATCGTCGTGCCGCAGAGCGCCATACCGACCGCGGGTCGTTTCGGAAGCATCCCGGGAAGCTTCGGGCAGACCGGTGCTTTCTTCCGGGCGGTGCGATAGGTGGATCGATTTATGATCATGAGAACGCTCGTGATCGGCGTTATCGCCGTGTCGATCGCCCTCCTCTCCGCGATACCGGCCATTGCGAACCCGGCGGTCGTGGAGATCGGCATCGAGGAGGCGATCGAACGGGCGCTCACCGAGGGCGCGGAGGGACGGCTCCTGATGTCGGGTGAGCGCGACGATGCGCTTCAGTTCGAGCAGGCGCTTGCGAACCTCCGGTGGGGGGTGAATGCCGGAGCGGGGTACAGCCGAAGCGGGGAGCTGCTTCGACTGCGCGACGGTGAGTCTCTCGATCTTCGACCGGCGACCGATCAGGCCCGCGGCTCGCTGAGCGCCTCCGGCGGCCGAACATCACTCAGTACATCGGTTACCCACACGATCGCCGAGTCGGCGTCCGGCAGTGCCGGCGACGATCGCTCGAACCGCACGACTCTGAGCCTCTCGGGGTCGTATACGGTGTATGACGGGTTTCGCGGCGGCAGAGCCTCGGTCGACCGTGCGCAGGCCGAGCTCGACGCCGACCGGCGCCGAATCACCCGTGAATCAGAGCGTCGAGATCTCCAGTTCGATGTGGTACGCGCGT
>PUOG01000006.1 GCA_003552745.1 Spirochaetaceae bacterium | reverse complement strand
GGTAACTACGGAAGAACGAATCGCTCGCTTCACGCCTGTCGTCCGATCCGCGCCGGACAGCGAATAGAGCCGGAGGCACTCGGCATACTTCGCACCGAGCGACGTCTACGCCCGGGCCTGCATCCGCGCTACGCCGATGCGATCACCGGCGCGATCGCGGCGCGTGATATCGAGGACGGAGCGGGAATTGTCTGGGACGATGTGATCGCACGGTGATAGTGTAGAAGTGGTGGCGCACGCCACCGGCGCACAACGTCGTGTTGTGCGCCTGCGAGCCATCACCCTGCCCTACTTCTTCGAGTCCTCGGAGAGGAAGCGTCGCAATACCGCATGCAGGATACCGCCGTTTCGGAGGTAGTCGATCTCCACCGGGCTATCGATTCGCGAAATCGTCTCGAACTCGATCGTCTCGCCGCTTTCCTTGCGCGCAACAACCGGTACGATCTGCTTCGGCTCCATCTCATCGGAAAGGGCGATGGTGAAGTGTTCGCTGCCGTCGAGGCTGAGCGATTCGGCGCTCTCGCCCTCCTTGAATTGCAGCGGGACGATACCCATGCCGACGAGATTGGACCGGTGTATTCGCTCGTAACTCTCGGCGATCACTGCGTGAATGCCGAGTAGCTGCGCACCCTTCGCAGCCCAGTCGCGGCTCGAACCCATTCCGTAGTCCTTGCCGGCGAGCACGATCGTCGGGGTATCCGACTCGATGTAGCGCCGACTGGCGTCGTAAATATCGGTCACCTCTCCGCTCGGGAAATGCTTCGTCCAGCTCCCCTCGGTACCCGGGGCAAGCTGATTCCGGAGCCGAATATTCGCGAAGGTCCCGCGCGTCATGACGCGGTCATTACCGCGCCGGCTGCCGTAACTATTGAAGTCGCGAATTGAGACTCCGCGCTCCTGCAGGTAACGGCCCGCAGGGCTATCCGGATCGATCGCTCCGGCGGGACTGATGTGGTCGGTGGTGATCGAGTCACCGACTTTCACGAGAACGCGCGCGTTCTCGATCGGCTTTATCGGCTGCACATCGAGGGTCATATCCGTGAAGAAGGGCGGCTCCTGGATATAGGTCGAATCCTCGTTCCACGGATAGAGCGCACTATCGGTCATCTTGATGGCGTTCCACGTCTCGTTGCTCGTCTCGAGCCCCGAATAGCTGGCGATGAACGCCTCCCGGTCGAGCGCCTGCTTCACGTACTCCTCCAGCTCTTCGGTGGTCGGCCAGATATCCGAAAGGTAGACTGGATTGCCTGCGGAATCGTGCCCCATCGGCTCCTCACGCAGGTTGATCCCGACGTTGCCGGCAAACGCATACGCAACAACCAGCGGTGGGCTCATGAGGTAGTTCGCCTTGGTGTGCGGGTTGATGCGCCCCTCGAAGTTGCGGTTTCCGCTCAACACACCGGCGAGGATCAGATCGTGCTCTTCGACGGCGTTTTGGACCGGTTCGGGGAGCGGGCCGGAGTTGCCGATACAGGTCGTGCACCCGTAGCCGACGAGGTAGAAGCCACAATTCTCGAGATAACTCATGAGGCCGGCACGCTGCAGATACTCGGTGACGACCATCGATCCGGGGGCGAAACTGGTCTTCACCCACGGCTTCGGCTTCAATCCCGCCTCTATGGCCTTCTTCGCGAGTAGCCCGGCGCCGAGCAGCACGCTCGGGTTCGAGGTATTCGTACAGCTCGTGATCGCGGCGATAGCCACATCCCCGTGCTTCAGAGTCACCTGCTCACCGGAGTCGAGCGTTACCTCGGCCTGCCGTTTCAAGTCGCCGGCGGAAAGACCGTATCCCTGGGGACCCTGATCGGCGGTAAGTGCGCTGTTAAATGCGTCCTTCACCTTCGGGAGGTCGATGCGGTCCTGCGGGCGTTTCGGCCCGGCGATACTCGGTTCGACGGAGGTGAGGTCGAGCTCGAGTACGACTTCGTACTCAGGGTCGGGTGTATCGTCGGTCCGGAAGATCCCCTGTGCCTTCGTATACTTTTCGACCAGATCGATGAGCTCTGTCCGACGGCCGGTGGAGTACATGTAATCGAGGCTCTGATGGTCAACCGGGAAGTAGCCGCAGGTCGCCCCGTATTCGGGCGCCATGTTGCTGATCGTTGCCCGGTCGGGCACGGTCATGTTCGACAGACCGGGGCCGAAAAACTCGACGAACTTACCGACGACCCCTTGTTTTCGCAGCATTTCGGTAATACGGAGCACCAGATCGGTCGCGGTAATGCCGCTTTTCATTGTTCCGACCAGCTTCACCCCGACCACGCTCGGTGCGAGCATGAAGATAGGCTGGCCGAGCATGGCCGCCTCCGCCTCGATGCCTCCAACTCCCCAACCGAGAACGCCGAGGCCGTTGATCATCGGTGTGTGACTGTCGGTGCCCACCAATGTATCGGGAAAGGCGACCTTCACCCCATCCCGCTCTTCGAACTGCACTGCCCGACCGAGATACTCGAGGTTCACCTGGTGACAGATTCCGCTCGCAGGCGGAACCACGCTGAAGTTCTCCAACGCGCCTTGTCCCCAACGCAGGAATTCGTAGCGCTCCCGGTTTCGCTCGAACTCGATTTCGGCGTTCTTGCGAAGCGCATCGCTCGAGTTGAAGAAATCGACCTGAACCGAGTGGTCGATAACAAGATCAACGCTCTGCTTCGGGTTGATTCGTGCCGGATCACCGCCGAGACGCGCCATGGCGCTGCGCATTGCCGCGAGATCGACAACACACGGTACACCGGTGAAATCCTGTAGAAGCACGCGAGCCGGCTTGAACGGAACTTCGATCGCCCGGGATTCGTCGGACCGGTACTCGGACAGCTGTTCGACGTGCTCACGCGTGACCTCTCGGCCGTTCTCGTTGCGGAGAACGCTTTCAAAGAGGACTTTCATGCTCACCGGCCAGCGCTTCATGTGCGGCTTGTCGTATCGATCCGCGAACTCATCTAGATCGAAGTAAGTTACGCTACCGTCTTTCGTCGAAATAGATTTCGTAATCCCGAATGTATCGAATGTGGTACTCAATGCTCACTCCTCGGATACGAAGCTCACCCAGACACCAATTCTTCGATCAGGTCGACGTCGGCATGAGCGCGTGCTATAGTGATCGAGCTTAAAGCTGCAGATATCTGTAGGCTCAACTATAGTATGCCTACAGTGCATTCCCTCTGTCAAAGCCCGTGTGAATCGGACTTCGGCGGAGCGGGTCAGCGAATACCGTATGAATAGAATCAACCAATCAGGAGTAAGTAACCGATGTCCACGAAAACAGCTTCGGATACGGCGGCACTAGAACTATACCGCAACATGCTGACTGCACGGGAGCTGGACCTCCTCGAGCAGGATTTCACCGGGCGAGGAGAAGCCTTTTTCCACGTCTCCGGCGCCGGGCACGAAGGAAGCGCGGCGATCGCCGAGTTTTTGAAGCCGGACGACTATCTGCACGTGCACTATCGCGATAAGGCGCTCATGCTTGCCCGTGGAATCAAGCCGGAAATGTTCTTCATGGCGCTCTTCAACAAGGACGGCAGCCATAGTCGGGGCCGTCAGATGAACGCCCACATGAGCGCACCGGAACTCAACATTCTGAGCCTCGTCGGACCGGTTGGAAACAGCGCCCTGCAGGCTGCCGGAATTGCCGAGGAGATCAAGGAGACCGATGGGGCGCCGATCGTCCTTTGCGGGCTCGGCGATGGTATGACCCAGCAGGGTGAAGTGCTGGAGGCGATCGCACACTCGGTTCGAGCGTCGCTTCCCGTACTCTTCCTCGTTCAGGACAACACGTTCGCGATTTCTACGCGAACGAAGGGACAGACCTTCTACGATCATCCCGATGGCCCGGCCGAACAGTTCTACGGGATACCGATCGAGCGAATCGACGGACGCAAGCCGCTGGAAGCACGCGCGGCGTTCAAGCGCATCGTTGACCGGATGCGGACCGAGCGTGAACCGTCTATCGTGGTCTTCGAGGTTGATCGGCTCCACAATCACACCAACGCCGACGACCAACGCATGTACCGCTCGCCGGAAGAAATCGCAGCGGTTGCCGAATCAGGCGATCCGATCCGCAATATCCAGACACATCTCAACAACAGCGGATACGGTGCCGAGGAGCTCACCAGGATGAGTGAGGAGATCCGTGGCGAACTCGCCGACGTCGCACGCACGGTGCAACGCGGGCCCGAACCGGAACCGATCTTTACTGCGAAGGCTCCGGTACCCGAACACCTTACGAACGCAGCGAACGAATACACCGGTGAGCCACACGGTGAGAACGTATACACGATGCTCGAGGCGATCCGCGCGGTGCTCGATGACCGACTGGGCAGAGACCCTCGGATAACACTATTTGGAGAGGACGTTGAGGATCCGAAGGGTGATGTTTTCGGCATCACACGTGGATTGACCGTGAAGTACCCGGGTCGGATAAGCAACAGTCCGCTCGCCGAGGCGAGCATCATCGGGGTATCCGCCGGCCGGGCGCTCGCCGGCGGCAAACCGGTAGCGTTCCTGCAGTTCGCCGACTTCCTGCCGATCGCATACAACCAGATCTGGGCGGAGCTCGGCAGCATGTGGTGGCGGACCGACGGCGGATGGAAGGTGCCGGTAATCGTAATGATAACCTGCGGCGGCTACCGTCCCGGTCTCGGCCCGTTTCACGCATCGACACTCGACGGATTGGCCGCACACACACCCGGCGTCGATGTCATGATGCCGGCGACAGCCGGCGATGCGGCCGGCATGCTCAACGCCGCCTTCGAAAGCGATCGCCCCACCCTCTTTTTCTATCCGAAAAACTGCCTGAACGACCGCTCGGCGGTGACAAGCCGCGACGTTGAAAAGCAGCTCGTTCCGATCGGGCGCTCGCGATATGTCCGCCGCGGTCGCGATATCACCCTCGTCGGCTACGGCAACACCGTTCTGCACTGCACGAAGAGCGCCGAGACCCTCGTCGACGCCGGGCTTGACCCCGAAGTCATCGACGCGAGGTGGATCTCCCCGTGGGATGTGGAGGCGATCACCGAGAGCGCGGAGAAAACCGGACGCCTGGTCGTCGTCCACGAGGATAACTCCAGCTGCGGATTCGGGGCGGAGATCATCTCGGCGGTCACCGAACGTGCCCGCCGACCGATCGCCGCCCGGCGGGTTGCCCGCGCCGACACCTTCGTGCCGTGTAACTTCGCCAATCAGCTCGAAGTGCTACCCGGCTATAAGCGGACACTCGAAACCGCCGTCGAGCTCTTCGGCGGGACGGTGACGTGGAAGAAGGCCGACGAGGCGGAGGCAGGCACATACCTCGTCGAAGCGATCGGGTCGAGTCCGTCGGACGAGAGCGTGACGCTTGTCGAGTGGCGCGTCGATCCGGGCAGCGAGATCGAGTCCGGGCAGCTCGTTGCCGATCTGGAAGCCGACAAGGCCGCCGTGGAGCTTCGCTCTCCGGTCGGCGGAACCGTCGAAGAGCGGCTCGTCGAAGAGGGTACGATGGTGAAAGTCGGGACGCCCATCATGAAGGTTCGAACCGCAGCGGCCGACGGTCGTGAGGGCGAGGACTCGAGGGAGCACCTTAAGCCGGTCACACGCGAGGAGCCGGGCGAGCCGATCCTCGAGGGGCTGTCCCGTTCATGGTTTCCGGACATCGCAGCATCGCGGAATGGCCACCCCGCAGCAATGGATGCTGCGGCGCCAACCGTATCGACAGCGGCTGAAACCGCTTCGGCCGCTGCGTCACGCAGGTCGGAGGTAACCGTCTCGATCTCCGGCGTTCGTGCGGTCGCCGGCGCCCGAACGGTCACCAACGAAGAGATCTCGCAGATGTGCCCCGAATGGAAACCCGAAGAGATCGTCAAACGAACCGGGATCGAGTCGCGGCAATGGCTGGCCGAGGGAGAGAGCGCGGTCGACCTCGCCGAGCGAGCCACTCGCAAGCTTCTCGAAGAGCTCGAGATCGATATCGACGAAATCGGACTGATAATCTGCGCAACCGAGACGCCCGAGCAGAATACGCCGGCGGTCTCAACGCTGGTGCAATATCGGTTGGCTCACGGACGCGACGACATCATGCCGCAGGCATACGATTTGAATGCTGCCTGCTCCGGCTATCTCTACGCGTTGCAGGCAGGATACGACTACCTCCAATCGAAGCCCGAACAGCACGTACTCGTCCTTACCGCGGAGAACCTGTCGAGACGCACCGATACGTCCGATCCGGGTACCGCACCGATCTTCGGCGACGCGGCCAGCGCGACGCTGCTCTCGACAATCCGGGAGACCGGCGCGCGAGGCGACCGCACCGGCAGTGCCGGCAGCGATCGCCGCAACGGCGCCGGACTCACCCCGAAGGCGATCCTGCGCCGACCGTCGTGCGCCGCGAAAGGTGAGGACGGCAGTGCGCTGCGGGTGCCGGCCAACCCTTCGGAACCGATCTTCATGGACGGGCCGACGGTATTCGTCGAGGCGGTTCGCGGAATGATGCGCAGCCTTCGTGCAGCGTGCGAGGAAGCGGGAACGGACCTGAAAGATCTCGAGCTTGTGGTACCACACCAGGCGAATCAGCGTATCATCAACGCGGTTCGCCAGCGGATGCATGTTCCTGCCGAGCGGATGTACTCGAATATCGCCAATTACGGCAACACCTCATCGACGACGATCCCGCTGTGCCTCGAGGAGATCTTCGATGCGGGCACCGATGCTCGGCGTATAGGGCTGGTCGCGTTCGGAGGCGGATACACCTTTGCCGGGGCGGTGCTGGAGTCGCCGGCTGGATAAGGCCGCCGTTGATCTGTCGGTGCCGCGTCAGCCGTTCTCCTTGCGAGAGAAGCGGCCTACGAGCTCAGGAAAGTCGGCGAGCGCCCGCTCGCCGGCG
Organism: Spirochaetaceae bacterium; assembly: GCA_003552745.1. GTDB lineage: Bacteria > Spirochaetota > Spirochaetia > DSM-27196 > SKKC01 > SLAN01. The sequence continues at coordinate 10,728 of PUOG01000006.1, read as the reverse complement.
TCGGTAAGGCCGTACAAACCGCGTTCGACACGGAAGAACCAGCCGTAGTAGTTCTTCTGGAGAATCGATGCCGTTTTCGCCGGCGCGCCGAGCTCACGAACCTCCCGAGGGCTCGACGGCCCGCGCTCGGCGAGCGTCCAGGCCACTTCCAGCGCCTGTTCGCGATACGCAGTGAGTCGTGGGCGCGCGGGCGTTCCGCCGACGTTTCCGTCGACGCTTCGAGATGACAGCTCCCGCAGCAATCGCGTGCGCTGCCTGCGCCGGCGGCGCGGCCGATACGGCTCCGGATGGAAGAGCGGTTCGACGATGCCACCGGAGCTCACGGTAAGACAGCCGAGCTCCAGTCGGCGAATCAGCCTGTGCTGCTGCGCCCGCCTCGTTCGTCGAGTCGCAAACGCTTCCGCCGGTACCGCGACGTACACGAGATCGGCGCTTCGCTGGCGTTCCACCGCCTGCTCGAGCAATCGCAGCTCCAGCCTTCGTTTCAGCTCCACGGCAACGAGGCTACCGTCGAGCTCGGCACAGAGGTCGCACTCCGCCACCTCGCCGCGCACACGGAAACCGCGCTGCAGGAAAAAGTGTTTGACCGGTTCGTAGAGATCAGACTCCTCCAACCGCGTCTGCTCCTTCCAGCTCGTGCTTCACGTCGGGAACGTCCGGATTCTCAGTGAACGGGTGAAAGATGTGATAGAACTGCGCCGGAACGAGAAACGTCAGCGACTGCGGGAGAATCTCGATATCGAGTCCGTAACGGCCGTCGCGCAACGGCGTTCCGGCATGGAGCAGCTCGCCGTCGATATGGTAGGCGAACGGCGAGTCGCGGCCGATTCGTGTGTGCCGTACCTCGTATCGCTCGATAACCGGCTTCCTCGCCCGAGAGAGAGTGCGGTTGATCATACTGTGCCGCCCCGTCCAGATGTACGCCGAATTCCGCACAATCTCCCACTTCTTGCTGAAATCGAAGAGATATACGTTCATGTCCCCGTCGTTGCAGACCACGTCCGGACAGACCTTGAACAGCTTCCCGTAGTACGGTCGGGTCCCGACCTCGATCATCAGCGGAGTGCGTTTCATGGTCAGTCGATGGATTGGAAACTGTGCATTGACCCGAGGACCGTGAAACGCGTATTTGCCGTCCGACAGTTCCAGCTCGTACGCGGCGCGATCCCGTTTGAAGTCGTATGACAGAAAATGGCGGATGCCGGCCGACAGGTATTGCGTGACACCGCTCCGGGCACCGCTGCGCCCGCTCCCCGAGACCCGGCGCTCACGACGTACCAGTATATCGGCATCGAATCCGACCCCGACAAGCTGGCCGTATCGCCTCCGTTGCCCATCGTCGATGCGCAACAGGTCGACGTCGATGCGATAGCCGTTTCTCATGCTTCGCGCATAGGAGGCGAGCTGCGCACTCAAACGATATGGGACCTCGTAGCTGTCCTGAATGCCGTTTCCGGTACCGCCACGGAGAAATCCAACCGCCTTGCGCGGCCCGCTGCGGCCACCGAACTCTTCTACGAACGGATAGATGACGTTAATCGCATCGTGGGCCGTGCCGTCGCCTCCCCACACGAGAAGATTCTCATAGGCGGAGAGGAAAAACTCGCGGGCACACCGGCGAAAGTGCTCCTTGCTCTCGGTGACGACGACCTCTATGCCCTGCGAATTCTCCAGCTTACGGGTCAGCCGATCGACCATGCGGGGTTGCCGGGTAGGATTGATCAGAAGCATGCACGATCGAAAGCGCAGCGGCATAAACGGAATGTACTATGTCACGTACTGAAACTGCAATGTTGATCACCCCGCCGTGCTGAGTTGCTGATTGACGTGTGCGTCCGACACCGTTAGCGTACACGCAATGCGTACAGTCCGCACCGGTCTTCTCATCGTCCTGGCATACCTGACAATGCTGCTGTTTGGCGGTATGGACGGTTTGCGAGGCGTCACGATTCCTGCCGTGCGTGTAGATCTCGCCGTCTCCTATAACGCGATCGGAGCCACCTTCTTCGTGTCGATGTTCGCGTTCATCGCTGCCCTTTACGGAGCCGGTCGTCTCGCATCGCTTGGAAAGCTCAAGGCGATACTGGCGATCGGGCTGTCACTCACCGTCGTAGCTCACCTTATAGCGCCGTTCGCAACCCATATTCTGTTGTACGCACTCATGATGATCGCACTCCATTTCGGCGGAGGATGGCTCGAAATCGGACTCAATGCGGTTGGCGCAGAGATTTTCAGGAAGCGAGCCGCGGTTGGAATGAGCATTCTCCATCTGTTTTTCGGACTCGGATCAACGGCGTTCAGTAGATTCGGAGGAGAGATCATCGCGTCGGAGTTCGGGTGGCGCGGCGCCTATTCTGGCGTCATATTCCTCACGGTTCCCCTTCTCATCTGGACGCTGCTGATCGCATTCCCGAGACCGGTCGACTCGTCGGAGACATCGAAGGAATCACCGCTGCGCGCGCTACGAGACCCTCTGATCCGTCGCATCGCACTTCTTCTCGGAGCAGCGATCATAGTGGAAATCGGAATCGGCAGCTGGATGGCAAACTATCTCGTGACCATGCGTGGGCTCACTGAAGCGCAAGCGGGCAGCTGGCTGGCGGGCTTCTTCGCGGCGTTCACCCTCGGACGTCTGATCTGCCCCTTCATCGCCGAGCGCTTCGGTTATGTTCGCACACTCGGCGCATTCGGGCTCGGCGTACTCGCCATGTTCGTACCCGGCTACATCCTGGCCGACTTTCCGCTTGGACTCAGTCTTACCGGGCTCTTCGTGAGCATAATGTATCCCACAGTCATGGCGATACTGATGCATGAGTACCCGGGCCGTGCATCTCGCCTGATGAGCCCGATACTCATTCTGGCAATTACCACCGCGAATATCGGAAACTGGATCATTGCCGGTTTGCACGACATCCTCGGCGAACAACTCGCTTTTGGAGCGGTGGCGCTCACGCCGGTCTATATGTTGATCACACTGATCGCGGTGCAGAGAGCAGCGCATCGCCGGTCTGCCGAACGCAAAGCCCATGGATAGGGATCAGTCGTTCTCGTCCTCGTCCTCGATTTCGACCTCTACGTCTTCGGCTTCCTGCCGTACGCGTTCTTCGAAATGAGCGTCTTCGAAGTCACTCTCGCCCCTCGAACGCTTGCGTCCGACCTCGTCATCGTCATCGGAGGTATCGGTTTCCGGCCGTCGTTGAGTTGAAGCCTGGTTCAGTTGCTCGAAGATACGTCCCATCTGCGTCAGTCCGTCGCGAATACCGGTTTCGGCGGCAGAGACGAAGCTGCGTACAGATTCGCCGGCATCGCCGGCACGAAGATTGTCGGCGGCATCCTCGAGGTTGCGGCGAACCTGGTCGACCGTTTCCTCAATCCCCTCGGATACACCCTTCCGGCCGCTCGCGATCTCGTTGAAGTTCTTGAACCCTTGATATACATCGCTGGCGAGATCGCCTCTGGTATTGGCGAGCCGTAGCTGTTCCCGATAGAGAGAGCTCAAACCGGGAACATCGCGGAAGATCCACGCAAGAAGACTCCGGAGGTAGGTCACCCGCTCACGTTCATTTCGCCGGCTGCAATCCCCAAGCTCATCGACGATCTTCGTCACGAGTGTTCCGGTGTACTCATGCCGCTCGACATCCGAAAGGCCGGAATCCTTTATCGCGAGGTAGGCGGCGACGTAGTTTCGCTCCGCGATCATATTCGACATTCGTTCTTTCAGCTCTTCACGCGAGGTACTCATAGTATGGAGAAGGTAGTCCCGCAGGGGCGTTCGTGACAAGCCACACTCACATCTCTATGCAAGCAGCCGAATCCTTGCAAAGATATAGTCGAGCGTATCTTCTTTGATGACGACCTTGTAGTAGTCGGTTCCCGGTAGCTGCTCGGCGGCATATCTCTTGTACTGGAGGTAGGTCTGCGAACGCAGCGCATCGAACCAGTAGACCAGCCGTATCTTGTTTCCCTCGATCTCCAGACAGGTCATTCCGCGCCGGCCGATGACACATCCGGAGTTGAACATGCACGGTACCATCAGGTTCGAGTTGTAGAGACTCTCGGTCGGCTCGTGCAGCTCCGGATCCTCTCGCAGCAGCTCGAGCTCCCGCTTGAGTATCGCGATGCGTTCGGTTATCTCGCGCTGTTCTCTCGTATTCTCCTCCGGAAAACGCCGGCAGAGGTATTCGATCTCGAACTTGATCGCGTCGAGCTTGCTCAAGCTCTCGAACAGCGGCCGATGGGTATGCCCGATGATCGTCGCTACCTTCATCGCACTTGAGAAGTGATAGACCTGCCGCTCGACCTTCATCTTCCGCCGGCTGTCGTGGCTGACAGTTCGATTCGGAATCCGCAGCGGATTCGCCACATACCGGAGCAGCAATTCGATCCAGACGTTGCGCTTCTCGTAACGGGGAGCGGTCTGATGTCCGTGGAGGATGAACAGGTCGTTGTCGCCGTATCGCCAGCGCATGCCTTCGTAGACAGGCTCCGGACGATGACGCGTATCGAGTATCGCCATGTCGTGGTTTCCGAAAACCCGGTACAACGCGGTCTCGGCGGCGAACGCATCGAAAATCTCGAAGACTCCCGGCCAGCGTTTCTTGATCGCGGGCAAGCGAAATCGCTGTAAGTCCTCTACATCACCGTTGAGTATCAACTCGAACGATTCATCGAGATAGTGATCACGCAATACGCGGTGAAACATGCGCCCGTTCGCGCGGAAATCGTCGGCCGCACCGCCATTCCCCATGTGCAGGTCGCTGAAGACCACCAGTCGCCGGTTTCCATCGAGATCGAAAACCGACGACTCCTTGTATACGCGGGTCAACCGCGCAATGCCGTATGTTGCGTTCTCGAGGTCCAACATTAGTGCACAACCGTCAATTCGCCGATATCCCAGATGTGAAGCCGCTTGTCGCTGCAACTCACGAGCAGAAAACGGTCATCGATCGAGAAATCGATGTCAAAGCTGCCGCGTGCGGCGGTCGGTATCTCAAGCAGCCGCTCCATCTGTTCGGTGTCAAAGACTATTATGAGTCTCGGAGTGCCGACCGCGAGCATACTCCCGTCGTGAGAAAACGACAGTGGGCACATTCCGCCGCGCGGTAACTCGACTCCGGCAAAGATCGACCAGTCGGCGGTAGACCGCAGAATGAGCTGGTTATCGAAACCGAGCGTCGCAAGTAGAGTTCCGTCCGGGCTGAAGGTCGGTGAATAGGCGGCGACCGGGTGGCTCGGGAGCACACGGAACGGCTCGAGATCGGGCACCCCCAGCAATACCAGCTCGCCCCCGTAACCGGTCGTTACAAGGTACTGGCCGTCCGGCGAGAAGGCGACGCTTTGTACCGATCTGTGCTCGCCGTGCGCGGTGTGCAGGTCCCATCCGACTTCGACACTCCACAGTACCAACCGACTGTCGAATCCGGCACTCACCAGAACGGTTCCGTCGGGTGAAAACGCTACATCGGAGACTGAGCGGCGATGCTTTTCGAGGGTGAACAGTGGAGCCCCTTCGGGAAAACTCCAGATTATGCAGGTCCGATCCGAGCTCCCGGTAACCACCCGCGTGCCCGCCGGATTGAACGCCATGCAGGTCACCCGCTTCCGATGTGCATAGAAGGAACCGATCGGCTCCCAGTCACCGGCACGATAAAGATGGAGTGCGCCATCCTTGCCGGCAGCCGCTATCGCGGAGTTATCCGGACTTGCCGCAACACAGTAAAAAGCGTTGCGCTTCTGATAGATTTGTGCCGCCTCCTGCATCTGCCGATAGTATGCCGATGAGGAGCGGCACAAGACAAGCACAAAACCTACCTACTGGAAAGACGCGATAAACTGCGTAATACTACGAAGGGATGGTTGCAAAGGCGATGGAAGACGCGTCGGTAACAGTTCCCGATTTCGTTCGCCTCGACGAACACAGACGCGATCAGTATCTGAGCCACAGGGGCAACTTTACCCCCGATGAACGAGCACTGTTTCATCGTCTCTGCAATATGTGGGAAGCGCTGATCCCGTACCGGCGTTTTCTTCGCATGGCGGCGGGTGACCACGGCGATACTCGCCATACGCTCGCAACTCTTATCGAGAAACTCTACCGCGCCGGGATCGCCGTTACCATCACGCGAACGAACGATGACGGTGAGCCTGTACCGGAAGGGATCGCGCTCACTAACGAAAACTCCCTGCGATTCTTTTATCTTGCCGTCGACGAGCGCTTCAGGCACTCGGAGCGAAACCTGGACGCGCCGCTGCCGTTCGCAGACACCCTGCGGGAAGAGGGACTTCGCGTCCCGGAGCCGTTTCTTACCGATGTCGACTCTTCGGAGATCGCTTCGATCCTTGCCGAACGGTCCGACGGCGACGAGACGAAGATCTACCGCGTTTCGGTTTCGTCGGGGAAGCAGCTGGTAGTCACGTCCGGTAAGGTCCGTTCCTTTCTTGGATTGGCAATGCAGAAGCTGCGACACATGCTCTCGAATGCGAACGTCCTCACCGCGGTCTCCAGGGTAGTCGACAGCACTCTCACGGCACTTCGCAAAGAGATTCTGGACAAGGATCCGCGATTCTGGTTTCTGCTCTCCGACTCGATACTCGCCGCCCGATCTCGCCTTGAAGAGCAGCGCAACGTCCCGGTTACCGAGGAATTCTTCTGCTCCGCGGAGTTACTGCACGCATTCGTGAACGGCCGGCTGAATGCCATCAACCAACAGCGAGAGGCCGAACAGGAGCGCCGCGAGCGCATCGAAGGTATACTCTCAATGCTTGCGAGAAGGAAGGAGCCGACGATACCGACTCGTGAGCTGCGCGAGCTCATAGAAGGATATCGCGCCGAGTACGGGGAAGAGTTCGATCGGTTCCGGAGCGATTTCTTCGACCTCGCGCTGCAACCGGCTCCACGGCGAAAGCTCTCGGTACTGGTCGAACTGGACGGTGTTTTCGTTCATCGCGACCGCCTATACCCCCTCTTTCTCGATAGACTCGAGTCGCTGCGGCTGTACTACGGTTCGCTCTATCGCAAGCTCATGCGGCAGCATATCTGCAGGGGTCGCTCACACGGAGTCGAGGCTCTTTACAGCTACGACAACCTCGTCAGTGACCTCGAGCAGCGCCTGCGCGTTGATGATCCGCTCTTTCTTCAGATGTACGAGTCGCCGGATATCATGGGTGAAGCTCTCGTGCACTGGGGGCGCCAGAAACAGTACGCGACGGATACCGACAGCCTGCGCAAGCTTCTGCTTCGTCACTTCACCCCCGGCGCCGGAGCTCGATTCTACGACCTGGCGGTCCTCCTCGATTTGCACATGGCCCGGCTGTTCGACGATGCCTTCCGAAGCCTTTCGGCGATCCGACAGGTCATATATCGACTCTTCGGCCGATACGAAGCGATGCGAGAACGTTTCGACCAGGAGAGCGGCAGAGTATCGACCGCTCCGGGAAGCTGGAGTCGCGAGACAACCGGCGACGACGAGAGCGCATCATCTGCCGGTCGGTCAACCGACATAGCACCACCATGGACGGGAACCACACCGGCCAGGCAGAGGCAGAACACCGGTTCGCGGCGACGGCGAGCCCCTGAGTCCGGGGCCGGGCAAACTCCCGCCCCGAAAGCGCGCAACTATACGCGAGCAGAGAGTGATGAGGCGTGGGAGGAGTTCAAGCGCCACATTCGCAAGTAGCCCGATCTTATCGACGCGGCATGGAACGACGCATCGTGTGAGCACACGCATAGCCGGGAGCGCCGAAGATTCCGCCGCCGGGGTGCATGCCGGCGTTCGCGAGATAGAGACCGGGCAGCGGCGTGGAGTAACGAGACAACTGCGGCAGCGGCCGGAACATGAACATCTGATCGATGCTCATCTCCACGTGCATTACGTTCGCATTCGGCATATTATGCTTCTCAGATATCTGATCCGGGCTCTGGACATACCAGTCGATCAGCGCCTCGGAGGTCCCCGGGGCAAACCGGTCTACGACACCGAGCAGCTTACGTGCCTCCGCGTCCCGGATATCCGGCCACTTTGAACCGTTGCGCAGCGAATACGGATAGTACTGCCCCCATACGAAGAGAGTATGCTTACCTTCCGGCGCGAGTGTCGGGTCGATTGCGCTGAAGGTCATCGCGATCGCCGCCGGATCGCGCGACGGCATAGCACGAAGATAGTCGGCGTACGAGTCGATGAGGTACTGTTCGCTCGGACAGAGCAGCTGCATGCCCTTCACGATTTCGTCGTCAGGAATCGTATCGAGATTATACGACGGAAGACGCTCCATCGCACAGCGCAAAACCATTCCAAACCCGTTGCCGACCCGCACCGAACGAACATCGCGCTCGAGATCGGGCGGTGTCCACTCTCGCAGCAGCTGCAGGAAGGTGACCCAGAGATGAGCATTGCTTATGATGCGCCGGGCGAAGTACCGGTCGCCCCCTTCCAGCTCAATACCGCACGCACTCCCGCCTTCGACGAGAATCCGGTCGACCGGGACACCGCTGTAGATCTCGCCGCCGTGGTCTTCGATATAGGAAGCGAGTGCCTGCGTGAGCATACCGCTTCCGCCCTTCGGCCGCGCCGGCCCCTCTTTGTGAATAACCGAATGCCATGCGACAAATTCGCTGGTCACCGCGTCGGTCGGCGGTGGCCCGCTCTGGGCACCCCACCACGCGAGCGCGGCTCGCACCTTCTCACTCTCGAAAGTGTCGGTCAGGAGTTTGCCGTAACTACCGAATATCTTCCGGAGCACCTCTTTGCGCTCCGCCTTCGAACGGTGCAGTTTGCGGAAGGCAAAGGTTCTGCCGATATTCCGGCCCGTCGGCGCCTTCAGAAAGAGCTCGAAGATCGCTTCATTCAGCGGCTGCCAGGTCCGGATGAACTCACGATACGCATCCGCGTCGCGCTCGCTTACTCGCGCGATGCTTTGACAGGTGGCGTCGACATCGCGATAGAAGGAGATACCGGTGCCGTCCTCGAACGGTGCACTCATAAACGGGTCGAGCGGGATGTACTCCAGTCCGTAACGGGAGAGCTCGAGATCCTCAACGATCGGCGTATGGTGGATCATGAAGTGCGCGGAGCCTCCGACATCCATCCGGAAACCACCGAACATCTCCTCGGTGCATACCGCGCCGCCGATCGTAGAGCGGCGCTCGAACACCTTGACCTTGTATCCCCATTTTGCGAGGTATGCGGCGGCTACCAGTCCGTTATGTCCGCTCCCGACGACAATCACATCTGCATCCATAATTCGTTCAATGTATGCGCGGTTCCGTCGCAGCGCAAGTGCGGCCGACCACCTTCACCCCCGTTTTGCTCGTTCGCCCTTGGCACTACCGCGCGGATATGACAGCATCCATACACGATGTACACCGTTGCGATCGTCGGAGGTGGACTCCAGGGGATCTTCTTCGCTCATTCACTTATCCGGGACCGATTGGTTCAGCCCGATCAGCTGACGATCGTCGATCCGAATGAAACTCTGGCGGCGGTCTGGCGAGATCGAACCGCGCGTATCGGAATGCGGCGCCTTCGCAGTTCGTCGAGTCACAACATCGATCCCGACTACCGCAGCTTGCGGCGATTCGCACGCGAACGCGGATACCCGCGCGACGAGCACTTCCTCGAGCCGTACGCACGCCCCTCGCTCGACCTCTTCAACGACCACCTCGATGCAACGATCCGTGACGACCGGTTGGAGGAATCCCACGTGCGCGCGCGCATGACCACGATCCGACGAGAAGGTGAACGGTATGAGATCTCAGCGACTGTGAACGGCGACGAGGTGACCCCGATACGCACGGGCAGCGTTATTCTCGCCCTCGGCGCCGGCGAACCGGCACGCCCCGAGTGGTCGTCGCAGCTCGGCACGATCGGAAAGCATCTCTTCGACTCAGCGCCCGGTCATCCCGATCCGCACGCACAGGCGGCCCGGGACGGTAAACACATCGCCGTTGTCGGTGGCGGTATCAGCGCCTGGCAGGCAGCGCTTCGCTACTGCCGTCTCGGTGCTGGTTCGGTCTCTCTTATCGCACCACATCCGATACGCGAATCGCTATGGGATTCAGACCCGGGATACATCGGCCCGAAGCGCGGAAGTGAATACGCGGCTCTCGACACGGACGAGCGACTGAGACGCCTGAAGGACGTCCGCTACCCCGGTACCCTTCCACCGGAAATCGCTCGAGAAGCGAGCGATGCGTGTGATGCGGGACAGGTTACGCTGCACGTCGGAACGGTTCTGTCCGCGCGAATCGAGAGCGGCCGCGGAGTGCTCGGGCTCGATGAGGGGCGAGAGGTCGGCCCGGTCGATCATGTCGTCTTCGCAACCGGAATGACCGCCGACATCCCGTACCGCGAGTTGCTCTTGCGCATTTCGCGAGAGCTCGAGCTGCCCCTCGAGAAGAGCGGCCATCCGAGCCTCGACGAACACCTCGCCTGGGATGATGGCTTGTACTGTGCGGGGCGATGGGGCGAATTGGTTATCGGGCCTCAGGCTGCGAATATCGTCGGCGCGCATCTCGCGTTCAGGCGCCTTCATCCGGCATTGCGTCGGCGCCTCGAACCCAGAGAAGTAGCCGATACGCATTCTCGATCCGATTGAATCGATCGGGGCCACCCCCGGAATCGGGATGGTGCTCCTTGCTCAGATGGCGGAAACGTCGCCGCAGCCGTTCTACCGAGAAGTCGGAGCTCAATCCCAGCGTTCGGCGTGCATCTTCGACCTCGTCGTAGCTCG